>JAEYFY010000334.1 GCA_023454395.1 Pseudomonadota bacterium | reverse complement strand
CTTTGCTGCCATCTTCTGGAGTGATAAAACCAAAACCTTTAGTTTCGTTAAACCACTTAACGTTACCTTTTAATTTAGACATCAAGTTTACCTTTAAAATAGAAAATAAACGCAAGCGTTTTGCGTTGGCTATAGTAAAACAAAAATGATGATTCCCTGTCCACAGCCTAGATCACGAAACTCACATTTTTTTTCTGCCAAATGATTAATATTCAGACAAATCCCATGCCTTAACGCATAGTTGACTTAAGAAACAATACTTAATACTTACAATCTAAACTATTCATCAATTTCTACTTTTTCATAGTGAAGTAGCCAACGCTTAATATCTAATCCACCAGTATAGCCGACCAACTTACCGTTATGACCAATAACTCGGTGGCAAGGAATAATTAAAGAAATTGGATTGCGTGAGTTGGCCATTCCTACCGCTCTGCAATAATTGATCGAACCTAATGTAAGCGCCAATTTTTTATAGCTCCAAATTTCACCATAAGGAATTGTCTGCAATGTCTTCCAAACACGGCTTTGAAACTCAGTTCCTTCCGGTGCTAATGGCACTGAAAACGCCGTGCGTTTACCCGCAAAATACTCTTTTAATTGTTGCATACATTGGTTAATGACGGGGCTTGTGTTTACAGCAACCTCTTTGTCATTCACAAAATAGAGACTCGTGATCCCTTTTTCATTTGCAGTGATTGAGATATAAGGTTTTGGAAAGCCTTTAGGTGCATTGAGATAGTCTTGGTACATAATGTTTTCTCTGCTGATTTGTCTTTAGCAATAAGATTAAATCATGCTTGATTGATAAAGCAATCATCTAATTACTCGTATATCTAATAAAAATTGATCAATCGAGCGATCTAAAAATAAAATTAATTCACTAACTATTTAATTTTAATGATAATCATTATCAAAAATGAAAATCACCATATATTGTGTGGTTGAAAATAAATAAATCTATATATAGTATTTAAGTACTTCTCATTATGGATGTGAAAACAGACGCATCCATATTTTTATAAGGGTTATTTTTATGTCTGTTATCCTCTATACCAAACCGAATTGCGTTCAATGCAGCGCTACAGAACGCGCCTTAAAACAGAAAAATATTCCGTTTGTTGCAGTTGATCTCACCAAAGATACACAAGCCCTCGCTCACATTGTTTCTATGGGATATCGCCAAGTACCTGTTGTCGTTCACGGTGAACAACATTGGTCGGGTTTCTGCCCTGATAAAATCAGACAGATCACGCTCTAAAGGAGCATCTCATGCAAACTGCACCTTTGATCTACTTTTCAAGTCGTTCTGAAAACTGCCATCGCTTTGTACAAAAGCTCCATTTAAAAGCGACCAGAATTATTGAAGATGAAACCTTGCTTGCAACGCAACCTTTTGTGTTGCTTTGCCCGACTTATGGCGGCGGCGGTACTAAAGGTGCAGTGCCTAAAGCGGTTATTCAGTTTTTAAATATTCCTGAAAACCGTCAATTAATACGTGGAGTCATTGCTTCTGGAAATACTAACTTTGGTGCAGCTTACGGATTAGCAGGCGATATTATTGCACAAAAATGCCAAATCCCTTTTTTGTATCGATTTGAATTATTAGGTACACCAGAAGATGTAAACCGCGTAAAAACAGGTTTAAGTACGTTTTGGTCAAGCCTTACTGACCAATGTGCCACGAGATAATTAACATGACACAATCAACAGAACAACTGGATTACCATGCATTGAATGCCATGCTAAATCTCTATGATGAGCAAGGTAATATTCAGTTTGATAAAGACAAATTAGCGACACACCATTTTTTTCGCCAGCATGTAAATCAAAATACGGTATTTTTTCATGATCTAAGAGAAAAACTAGAATTCTTAGTCCAACAACACTATTACGAAGCTCTCGTGTTAGAACAGTATGAATTTGCCTTTATAAAACAGCTATTCAAACATGCTTATAGCAAAAAGTTTCGCTTTCAATCTTTCCTTGGTGCTTTTAAGTATTACACCAGTTACACCTTAAAAACATTTGATGGAGAGCGCTATCTTGAGCGCTATGAAGATCGCGTTTGTATGGTGGCGCTCACGCTTGCACAAGGGGATACTGATCTTGCTATTCATCTTGTTGATGAAATCATTAGTGGTCGTTTCCAACCCGCAACACCGACTTTTTTAAATTGTGGGAAGCAACAGCGTGGTGAATTGGTTTCCTGCTTTCTGCTGCGCATAGAAGATAATATGGAGTCTATCGGTCGATCGGTCAATTCCGCATTACAGCTTTCTAAACGTGGCGGTGGCGTTGCATTTTTACTCACTAATTTGCGTGAAGCTGGCGCCCCCATTAAACGTATAGAGAATCAATCTTCTGGCGTTGTTCCTGTTATGAAGATGCTCGAAGATGCTTTTTCCTATGCCAATCAGTTAGGCGCACGACAAGGCGCTGGTGCTGTTTATCTTCATGCCCATCATCCAGATATTTACCATTTTCTTGATACAAAAAGAGAAAATGCAGACGAAAAAGTGAGAATTAAAACGCTCTCTTTAGGCGTTGTTATCCCTGATATCACTTTTGAATTAGCGAAACGTAATGAAGATATGTATCTCTTCTCACCTTATGATGTAGAGCGTGTTTATGGCGTACCTATGTCAGAGATCAGTATTAGTGAAAAATACAGTGAAATGGTGAATAACGCGCAAATTCGTAAGAAAAAAATTAAAGCGAGAGAGTTTTTCCAAACACTTGCCGAAATTCAATTTGAATCTGGCTACCCTTATATTATGTTTGAAGATGCTGTAAATCGCGCCAATCCTATCGCCGGTAGAATTAATATGAGCAATCTTTGCTCTGAAATTTTACAAGTCAACAGTGCAAGTGAGTATCACCCTGACTTAAGTTATCGCCATATCGGTCACGATATTAGTTGTAACTTAGGCTCTATGAATATTGCTATGGCAATGGACTCACCTAACTTTGCTCATACCGTCAGCACAGCAATTAGAGCATTAAGTAATGTCTCTGAAATGACGAAAATTGAGTCCGTTCCTTCGATTGAAAAAGGTAATCTCGCTTCTCATGCCATTGGTTTAGGACAAATGAATTTACATGGCTACTTAGCGCGTGAAGGGATTTATTACGGCTCAGAAGAAGCATTAGATTTTACTAATATCTATTTTTATACCGTCACTTACTATGCATTATTAGCGTCAAATCAATTAGCTATTGAGAAAAAACAGCACTTTAAAGGCTTTGAAAATTCAAAATACGCAACGGGTGAATACTTCAATAAATATCTATCACAGCAGTGGTTGCCCAAAACTCAAAAAGTTAACCAGCTATTTAGTCAATCTAATGTTCATATTCCAACACAAGAAGATTGGCAAGCTCTCAAGCAATCTATTATGACGCATGGGATCTATAACCAAAATTTACAAGCAATACCACCAACAGGATCGATTTCCTATATCAACCACTCTACATCGAGCATTCATCCTATTGCCGCGCCAATAGAAATTAGAAAAGAAGGTAAGATTGGACGAGTTTATTACCCTGCTCCCTTTATGACCAATGAAAATCGTCAATATTATCAAGATGCATATGAAATTGGGGCTGAAAAAATTATCGATACCTATGCTGAAGCTTCTCAACATATCGACCAAGGATTATCACTGACCTTGTTCTTTTCTGATGAAGCCACAACAAGAGATATTAACAAAGCGCAAATTTATGCATGGCGTAAAGGTATTAAAACCTTGTATTACATTCGTATCCGACAATCTGCATTAGCCGGTACAGAAATCAAAGGCTGTGTTTCGTGCGCACTTTAATAATAACAATAAGGAGAACATAGCATGTCATCACCTTTATTAAGCCATGTTAATGCGATTAACTGGAATCGCATCGAAGATGAAAAAGATTTAGAAGTTTGGAACCGTTTAACCATGAATTTTTGGTTACCTGAAAAAATTCCACTCTCTAATGATATTCCTTCATGGAACACGCTGACTCAAGCTGAAAAGCAACTGACGATCCGTGTTTTCACTGGGTTAACTTTACTTGATACTATCCAAAATACTGTAGGCGCACCGACTTTAATGCCTGATGCACTCACGCCTCATGAAGAAGCCGTATTATCTAATATCTGTTTTATGGAAGCGGTTCATGCTCGCTCTTACAGTTCGATATTTTCTACACTCTGCTTAACAACCGATGTCGATGAAGCATATCGTTGGAGTGAGGAAAATCCTTACTTACAAAAGAAAGCAGAAATTATTTTGCGTTATTATCAAGATGAAGATCCTTTAAAGAAAAAAATCGCCAGTGTTTTTTTAGAATCCTTTTTATTTTATTCAGGATTCTATTTACCAATGTATTGGTCAAGCCGAGGAAAATTAACCAATACAGCCGATTTAATTCGTCTTATTATTAGGGATGAAGCCGTTCATGGTTATTACATTGGCTACAAATTTCAAAATCAGTTATTAAATAAATCAGAATTAGAAAAACAAGATATTAAAGATTTTGCTTTCTCATTATTATTAGATTTATATGACAATGAAGTGAAATATACCGAAGATCTTTACGACACTGTAGGTTGGACAGAAGATGTCAAAAAATTTCTTCATTATAATGCCAATAAAGCGTTAATGAATTTAGGGTATGAAGCTTTATTCCCTGATGAAATAACCGATGTAAGCCCTGCCATTCTTTCTTCATTATCACCAGATGCAAATGAAAATCACGATTTCTTCTCTGGTTCAGGTTCATCCTATGTTATTGGAAAAACCATTAATACCGAAGACGATGATTGGGATTTTTAAGCTTTATTAGCCTAGTTGAAGTTAAGAGAAACAGCGGGATACATTCGATTTAATTATGTATCACAGGTAAAACATAATACACTGAAAAATATAGACTATTTTTTGGTGTATTTTTATTTGTTCACTAAATAAGCAAATTGATTGATTTTTGCCGTTCAATATTGTCAAAAAATCAATTTTTTTCGAATGATTTTAGCTTATATTGAGTAGATGGCGCTTATTATAAGATAATAAATATTAATTTAACTAATGTATAGTGATTTTTTTTCATTTAATTTTCATCTCTTTTTCCCTTCTATTCCGATATTGAGTCTTCATTTTTATTGAGATCCTAATCAAAATAATAATATCTCTAAAAATAAAGTTATTTCAGTTAGTTAGAGAAAAATATATCTTTTAATCAATTTTATTTATTTCACTTTATTTAATTATTAATCATATTAAAAATAAAGAAAAAACAGGCAATTTATTTAATTAATTATAATTAACATAGGGTTGTCAGACTCAATCATTGTGGTAGGGTATTTCCCTTACTAAAAATCTTATTTAGGAAAATAACAACACTTATTTATTAATATTTAATTTATTCCTTTCAATATTTAAATAGGAAACTATATATTGCATGGCAATTAAACTCGAAGTAAAAAACCTCTACAAGGTATTTGGCGAGCACCCTAAACGCGCTTTCGAATTATTAGAATCGGGTATGAATAAAGATCAGATTTTTGATAAAACAGGGCTTACGGTGGGCGTTCAAAATGCAAATCTGGCAATTGAAGAAGGCGAAATATTTGTCATCATGGGGTTATCTGGTTCAGGTAAATCCACTCTAGTCCGCCTTCTCAATCGTCTGATCTCTCCAACAAAGGGAGAGGTGCTTATTGATGGTGAAAATATTGCCACCATGTCAGATAAAGAATTACGACAAGTTCGTCGTAAAAAAATCAGTATGGTGTTTCAGTCATTTGCCTTGATGCCCCATATGAACGTGCTTGATAACACTGCATTTGGAATGGATCTCGCTGGATTAAGCAAAGACGAGCGTTATAAAAAAGCGATGGATGCCTTAGAGCAAGTCAACTTGGGTAGTTACGCAAACTCTTGGCCTGATGAGCTTTCTGGTGGGATGCGTCAACGTATCGGTCTTGCGCGTGCGCTGGCGAATGATCCTGATATTTTGTTAATGGATGAAGCCTTTTCCGCACTTGATCCATTAATTCGTACTGAAATGCAAGATGAGTTATTGAGCTTACAAGGTGATAAACAGCGAACCATTGTATTTATCTCTCATGATTTGGACGAAGCGATGCGTATTGGTGATCGAATTGCCATTATGCAAGGTGGCGTTGTTGTTCAAACGGGAACACCCGATGAAATACTCAACAATCCAGCAAATGATTATGTGCGTACGTTTTTCCGTGGTGTTGATATTAGCCACGTATTTAGTGCAAAAGATATAGCCAAACGTCGCCCAGAAACCTTACTGCATGTTGCACCTGGTTTTGGTCCTCGCTCTGCATTAAAAGTACTCGAAGATGAAGATAGAAACTTTGGCTATCTTATTGAACGAGGAAGAAAATTTGTTGGTATTGTTTCCGTTATGTCTCTTGAAGAGGCGCTGAAGAATAAACAACCTATTGAGTCAGCTATTTTACCAGAGCCTTGTGCCATTAATGGTGATACACCGTTAAACGAGCTGATTTCAACTGTTGCACAATCTCCCTGTGCCATTCCTGTTATTGATGAAAAAAACCGCTATATCGGCTTAATTTCTAAAGGAATGTTACTACAAGCACTGGATAAGGAGACGCCAAATGAGTAATACAGCAGATCAAAATACAGCGTTGGATACAAAAATCCAAGAGACTGCGACAAACGAGACGGCACAAGAGACAACTCATGTAAATGATGATCCTTGGGCAACAACAGATACTAGCGCAACAGAAAGCGATCCTTGGAGCAGTGCTGACAGTACATCAACAGATGCCGATCCATGGGGTGCTGGCAGTGGTACTGACAATATTGACACCTCATCCGCTGGCAGTGATTGGCTAGATGCCGCACCGACGGATGTTGCACCCGATTCATTTAATCTCATGGACCCATTTCACAATACGCTGATCCCATTAGATTCATGGGTTACCGAAGCGATTGACTGGATTGTGTTGCACTTTCGCCCTGTTTTCCAAGGTATTCGTGTACCGGTTGATTTGGTATTAAGTGGTTTTGAAAATTTCTTAACCTCAATGCCAGCACCTATCGCCATTATTCTGTTTTCTCTGATTGCATGGCAACTGTCAGGCAAAGTCATGGGGGCTGCTTCTTTTATCTCATTAATATTAATTGGTGCGATTGGTGCTTGGTCTGAAGCGATGGTTACCCTTGCATTGGTACTCACTTCATTACTGTTTTGTCTTATTATCGGGCTTCCATTAGGAATATGGTTAGCTAACAGTGATAGAGCATCCAAAATTGTTCGGCCTTTACTGGATGCAATGCAGACAACGCCTGCATTTGTCTATTTAGTACCTATCGTCATGTTATTTGGTATTGGTAACGTACCTGGTGTTGTGGTCACCATTATTTTTGCCTTACCTCCTATTGTGAGATTGACCATTCTAGGGATCAAACAAGTCCCTGAAGATTTAATTGAAGCAGCACAATCATTTGGTGCAAATCCTCGCCAAATGCTGTTTAAAGTGCAATTACCGCTCGCTATGCCAACGATTATGGCAGGTGTAAACCAAACACTGATGTTAGCGCTTTCAATGGTTGTTATTGCCTCAATGATAGCCGTCGGTGGATTAGGTCAAATGGTATTGCGCGGTATAGGTCGCCTTGATATGGGACTTGCTGCCGTAGGGGGGGCTGGTATTGTTATCCTCGCCATTATTCTTGACCGATTAACACAATCTTTAGGTCAAAACAGTCGTCATAAAGGCAATCGATGCTGGTATATGACAGGACCTATTGGTTTAATTTGCCGACTCTTTGGCAAAAAAGCATCGTAATAAATATTTTCACTATTTATTAAAAAACAGTATTAAAAATAAGTATTAAAAATCAATAAGAACATCACGTTCAATCAATATAAGAAATAAAAGCGACAGTTCGCTGTCGCTATTTATCTCTTACCATCACAACAGAAGGAAAAACTATGCGTAATCCAGTTATCTGGGCAACCGTATTGTCCGCCACACTGATAAGCACCCAGTTATCCGCTGCTGATTTACCTGGAAAAGGAATTTCGGTTCAACCTGTGCAAAGTACGATTTCTGAAGAAACCTTTCAAACTTTAATCGTAAACAAAGCACTAGAACAATTAGGTTACACTGTTCAGCCAATTAAAGAAGTTGACTATAACGTTGCTTATTCCTCTATCGCCAATGGTGATGCTACCTTTATGGCAGTCAGTTGGGTTCCTCTTCATAATTCACAATATGCGGCAGCGGGGGGTGATAATACCTTTTATCGTAAAGGGGATTATGTCGTTAATGCTGCTCAAGGCTACTTGATTGATAAAAAAACGGCAGAGAAATATAACATTACGAATATTGAGCAATTAAAAGATCCGAACATTGCTAAATTATTTGATGCCAATGGTGATGGCAAAGCCGATTTAACGGGTTGTAATCCGGGATGGGGTTGTGAAGAAGCTATCAACAATCACTTAAAAGCCTATGGATTAGAAAAATCTGTCACACATAACCAAGGCAATTACGCGGCAATGATGGCAGATACCATTACCCGTTATAAAGAAGGCAAACCTATTTTTTATTACACATGGACGCCTTACTGGATAAGTGATGTATTAAAACCGGGTAAAGATGTTGTTTGGTTACAAGTGCCCTTCTCTTCGTTACCAGGTGATGATAAAACCGATACCACATTAGCAAATGGTAAAAACTATGGTTTCCCACCAAGTACCATGCATATTGCAGCAAATAAAAAGTGGGCTGAAGAAAACCCCGCTGCGGCAAAACTCTTTGAAGTGATGAAAGTATCTGTTGCCGATATTAATGCGCAAAACTTACGTATGCATAATGGCCAAAAATCACAAGCAGATATTGAACGTCATGCTAATGCATGGATCAAAGCCCATCAAAAAACGTTTGATGGTTGGATTGAACAAGCTCAAGCAGCTGCAAAATAATCAATAAATAACCTTAAATTAAGATTATCAAAAAACAGGTCACACTCTTGTGTGCCTGTTTTTATTTATAAAAAACTAAATTTATATGTAATTAGGCAAAATAAGTTTATATAAAAATTAAGAGATCCTAATACAACTTTATTATTAAGATTATTCTTTTTATTAATGGTAGCGATATCCCTGTCTTTCATTCTCTCATTTGTTCAATTATGATTATTCCTTTCTCCAGTTGCCATTTTGGCATTCTCATTTTTATATTTATTATTTTTAAATAAGGAATAAACTGTGTCTTACACTAACAAACCAGTACCTGAAGAAATTAAACGTTGGAACTGGGGTGCTTTCATGTTTAATATTATTTGGGGTTTTGGTAATAAATCCTATCTTCCATTATTAGTACTTGTTCCTTTACTTAATCTGATTTGGCTCTTTGTCTGTGGTATTAAAGGAAATGAATGGGCTTGGAAAAATGGTGATTACGATTCTGTTGAAACCTTTATGAAAGTGCAAGAAACATGGAATAGAGCAGGCTTTATTTACTTTATTATTAGTATCATTATGGCGGTTCTTTTCTTTATTTTCTTCTTCACCACCATGATGGCAATGATTGCAACTTCTGCATCATACGGTTATTAATTCAATATATTGAGTATTGAACTCTTAATGACAATAAACCCCATAATAGCTATGGGGTTTATTTGTTTAAGCGACCAACAGCCGCATTTTCTATTTTCAGTAATATTAGAAACGTTTTACCACAGTAAATCGATAATCACGCCCTACACCTGAAACTGACTCCCCTAAATAAGGGTAATAATCACGGTTAAATAAATTCGCGACTGTAAAACGAACCTCAGTATTATCTATAAAAGAAGGTTCCCAATTCGCAAATAAACCGTGTATTGCATAACCTTTACTTTTTGGTAATGACCAATAACCTGCATCAGGATCAGCATCCATTGGTGAGCGACGTTGAGCGCCAATAAAATCACCCGTCCATCCCATATTGACATTAATGCTTGGTACTTTTACGCCAAGGGTGGCATGTAAAGCATCAGGCTGGATCTCCGCAATCCATGTTTTTTGACCAAACCACGGATCACGCGGTGATTGGTCTCGTTTTCCTTTCATTGTCGAATACGCTAAACGACCGAATACATTAGGGCTGTTATAAAAGGCTTCAATTTCTAATCCTTGAATATGATAACCCGGTAAATTACGGTAATTACCTATTGAAGGCGGGCAATTTCCATTATGCCCATCCACCTTTTGACTTTCACAATAAACACCACGGCGGCGGAAGATTTCGTCTTTACCACGAGTATCAAACAGTGTTGTTCTTAATTGCAGTTGGTCTTCTTGCTGAATAACACTTTCAAAGTCTGCAATGGCACCAATTCGTGCCGCTCTTACTGTTTCTTTATCTAGGTGACGGCTTGTACCCGTTAAACTAGAAACACTTCCTTGAACTTCATACTGCTCATCAATTAATGGAGCACGCCATGTGTAGGTGAGATCACCAAAGAATCTGAAATTCTGGTTCATTTTCCATAATAAACCTAAATGAGGTGTTGCCCCGCTATAAGTCACATCCGAATAATCATGACCATAATACGGATCAGGATCTTGATAAGTAATAGCTCGGCTTCCCTTGCCTTGATTTTTAACGATATCGTAGCGAACGCCCGGTGTTATCGTTATATTTCTATAACTCATCGAATCTTGAAGATAGAAACTGGTTGTTGTTTGCGTACCTTCTGGCATATAAGGAGGCGCATAATATCCATAGTTATAATTTGGATTTTTAGCTTTATCGCGAGTAAACATTAAGACATCACGATCATTACGATGCCAACGTGTTCCCACTAATACTTTATGCTCTAAAGCACCCTGCATAATAGTGCTTTCATTTTTAATTTCGATCTGATGATTTCGATAATCTACCCAACTTTGATTTCCCATACTGCCACTAAAATAGGAGCTTGCTGTCTCTGGGCGACTATCGTTTTGCTTAGTTTTTGAATAACCGTAGGTAAGCGTTAAATTAATTAAATCAGAATCAACTGGCTGAATATTCCATTTCACACTGAAGGTGTCATCTTTTTGATCACGATAAACTAATTTACGTTTCATCGCGGCATCAAAACCGTATTTATCCACTTCAGCTTGGCTAGGTTTAGCTAATTCATCACGCTTGGCTGCCCAAGGTGTCCAACCATCACTTTCTGATCGTGATGCTGATAACGTTAATGTTTGTGCTTCAGTTAAATAGATATTAGTTTTAATTAAAAAAGAATCTTGATCTGACTGTGAATAGCCAAATTTAGTCCCATCAGGACGTCGCAGATCATCACTTTCACGACGGTTAAAATAGAATAATCCGTCAGCTTGTCCATCAAGTAATTTGCCATATACCGCACCACTATAACGATTTTGTCTATCGTTAGTATGATGCCCGTATTTTAAAAACATCCCAATATGCTGATCGGGTAATAATAAGTCATCGGGATCTTTGGTTTCAATTCTCACCGAACCACCAAACCCGCCATTCCCTTGAGTAATATTATGAGGACCTTTATCAACATCAAGACGGCGTATTAATTCAGGATCAATAAAAATTGAACCTTGGCGATATTTCTCAAAGGTTTTAGGTGTACCATCAAGCGTGATTTTAATATCTTCAGGATTACCCATCCCCCAGATATTTAATGTTTGACCACCTGGTCTTGGAGAGCCAGATGATGAAATTCCGGGTAATTTATCCACCAGCTCTGCAATATTATTAGGCTGAATTCTGTCGATATCTTTTAATGTCAGAACAGTACTTCCTGCATCAACACTCGAATTAAGCTCCCCTAATACATAAATAGGTTCAAGAATAATCTTTTCACGCGATTTTGGTTGTGCAGGACTCTCCGACTTTGTGGGTGTCGTTATTTCTGGTTTTACACTTTCAGCTGCATAGCTATTTAACGAAGTGAGTGAAGTCAATAATAATGCAATCGCTGATGACGAAAATGAAAATATCCCAATTCCCTGACGATAAGCATCATTTTTTGCTAAGAAATGGATCATAATAATAGTATCTTTTTGTATGGTTATTAGTTTGATAGATGATTAGAGCTGTAACTAACAGCGCCAATCATGATAATGATAATAATTATCATTATCTAGTTTTTTTGCACTTATCACTCAATACAGATAACTACTCTATTGATACACTCTTGTTAGATTTAAATTTTATATAAAATGATATTTTTAATAAATTAAACTAATTCCATTAGTTACTATAAGGTATTTCTTATTTCATCCCTCTTATTTAATTTTCTAATTATAATTACGTACATATTACTAAAGAAAATTTAATCATTCTTAAAATGAAAAGAATAAAACAAACACGGAACAGTCTGATAATTACAATTATATGTATCTTATTCTCCCTTTTTTTAAGCGCTAAATAATTATTAACTCAAGTAAATTTCAGATATACGTTTTATGTTTAAATCTTAAATAAATTAAACCATTAAAATAAAGATATTCAATAGGATAAAAATCAGCTAATAATAAAATAATAATTTTTAAGTAATATACGCACTTTTGAACACAAGGATGCGTCATGACAATTTATGACCTAAAGCCCAAATTTCAATCTCTATTGCGCCCTTATGTAGAACAGTTATTCACAAAAGGGATCACCGCAAATCAAGTCACGCTTTCTGCCTTACTGTTATCCATTGTCATTGGTGGGTTGCTTTTACTTTATCCTTCCCCTCGCTTATTTTTATTACTCCCTTTTGTTCTCTTTTTCCGTATGGCGCTTAATGCCATAGATGGCATGCTTGCACGAGAACATAATCAAAAGAGTGCTTTTGGGGCGATATTAAACGAAGCCAGCGATGTTATTTCAGATATTGCACTCTATCTACCTTTTGCTTTTATTTTTCCACAGTCCTATTGGTGGATCATGCTGGCACTTTTTTTAATGATAATGACTGAGTTCTTAGGCATTCTTGCCCAAACTATTCATGCATCTCGTCGTTATGATGGTCCGATGGGAAAAAGTGATAGAGCCTTTATTTTCGGTGCTATTGCGTTTTTTATCGGATTATTCCCCTCACTGACATTATCAGAAAACACGCATTATCTTTTTATTATTATTAATTTATTACTTTTGTTGACTTGTTATCACCGAATTCATCGCGCACTAAAAGAAGCAACGA
>JAEYFY010000269.1 GCA_023454395.1 Pseudomonadota bacterium | reverse complement strand
TCAAGCTAGCTTATTCATGGCGCGTCTGTCCGCAGTGGGTAAGTGAAATTAAAGATAGACTAAGCATGTAGTACCGAGGATGTAGAAATTTCGGACGCGGGTTCAACTCCCGCCAGCTCCACCAAATATAGTATCATTGATGTTCAGTGATGATTAAAAAAGCCTTCAGTTTCATAGTTGAAGGCTTTTTTTATATGTATTAATGGTCAGTTATGTTCAGTGACAAGCAAAAATTTTAGTTATATCATTAGTTATATTCTCTATGTATAACTAAAAGGCGTATAACTACATGGCGCGTACAACAGTTCCACTCAGTGATACCAAGCTTAAATCAGCAAAACCCAAGGATAAAGATTATACGCTGCAAGATGGAAATGGCTTATATCTACTAATCAAAACAACTGGCTCAAAAATATGGCGCTTTAACTACTACCGCCCTATAACCAAGAAACGAGCGCTTATTAGCTTTGGTAGCTATCCTACAGTTAGTCTTTTAGAGGCTCGGCTTAAACGAGAAAACGCACGGGAGCTTCTAGCTAAAAATATAGATCCACAAGAACACAAAAAAGCTGAAGAACAACGCTTATTCGAAGAAAAAAATAATACTTTTGAAAAAATAGCTCAGCAGTGGTTCGAAATCAAAAGTAAATCTAGCTTGCAAGAATCAACTTTGAAAGATATTTGGCGTTCTCTTGAGCTACATGTACTTCCTCATGTTGGTGATATAGCAATAACTGATTTAAAAGCTCGCCATTTTATTAGCTCATTAGAACCCTTAAAAGCACAAGGCAAACTAGAATCAGTTAAACGAGTAGCGCAACGCATTAATGAAGTGATGTTTTATGCTGTGAATGTTGGCTTTCTTGATGCTAACCCTGCTGCAAAAATTACCGCTGCCTTTGAAAATCCAGTTGTAAAAAACTTACCTGCATTAAAACCTGATCAGCTTCCTGAATTGATGGCTGCAATCCAAGGAGTCAACATTGAGCGACAAACTTATTGTTTACTGCAATGGCAATTATTAACTATGACTCGCCCAGCCGAAGCAGCCAAAGCGGCATGGTGTGAGATCGATCTTGATAATAAGCTTTGGACTATCCCACCAGCAAGAATGAAGATGAAAAGAGAACATATCATTCCTCTCTCTCCTCAAGCATTGGCAATATTAGAAACTATGAAACCTATAAGCGGGCATAGGGAATACATTTTTCCTAGTATGAAATCACCACACACTAAACCAATGAATAGCCAAACAGTTAATGCGGCTATCAAGCGTGTTGGCTTTGCAGGTCGCCTTGTAGCACATGGATTCCGTTCAATTGCATCAACTGCATTAAATGAGCATGGATTTCAACCTGATGTGATTGAAGCAGCTTTAGCCCATATCGATAGCAATGAGGTACGACGTGCTTATAACCGAGCTATTTATCTTGAACAAAGGCGCGAAATGATGGATTGGTGGGGAGAATTTGTTAATAACGCGATCAATAAGCATTAGTGTACAATTAAATTTAATTGTCTGTTTTGTGCCATTAGCAGACATTTTTGATATGTGGTTACTACTAACCTGATTGTCTTAAAGAGTTTATAATTGTGCTGGAAAAGAAATTCTGATCATTATATAGGAGAAATGTTGTGGCTAACGAAAATACCGAGTACGAGAAACTTACCCAAGAGATCTATCAGGCCATATGCAATGCTGAGGGAGTTAAGAATATATCAGTTCAGCATAATGTAAAAGTCCCAGGAAAATCTGGCTGTAACCACCAGATAGATGTTTACTGGGAATTTGAAATAATGGGTGTAACACACCGAGTGGCCATCGAATGTAAAAACTATTCAAGCGAAGTTTCTGTTGGAAAAGTACGCGACTTTTTCGGTGTACTACATGATATCAGTAATGTTAATGGTATTTTCGTGACCAAAGTTGGTTACCAAAGTGGAGCTGTAAAGTTTGCCAATCACTACGGTATCAATCTGAAAGAAATACGATTCCCCACAGCAACAGACTGGAAAGGAAGAGTAAAAGATATTGTCATAACAATTACTGCGTTCTTTGCCAATATCAAAGAGCGAAACATTGATTTTGATTTTGAGTGGATTTGTGAAAACACAAATGTGAAAGAAGGTGACCGTCTAGTCCTTTCAGGCATGGCTGATGAGATCAAAATAGTTGATGCGAATGGAGAACTAATTACAACCCTATACGACATTGAAAATGAACTCCCGCAAGATGTTGAGGCAATTGATAAAACCTTTGAAAAAAAATTCAATGAGGCATTCATTACTACTCCATCTGGCGATAAATTTAAAATTTACGGGATCAGCTATTTATACGATGTTGTTTCTGAATCTGAAACATCGATTAGCGAAGGCGATTTGATTGCTCGTGCAATACTCAAAGATGTCGGTTCGGGAGCAATAAAATTCTTTGACCAAAGCGGGAATATTCGTGATGTTCGGGATGTGTAACTGAATATATCAAGTAAAGTTATTCGTAATATGAACAGCCATGACTTTCGTGGCTATTTTCATTGCATGTAAAAAAAACTTACTTCAGCTTTTCGCTCATAGCAGACTACTACCCTATTAAATTTGACGCAGATATAATCAATATCACTCAAATAGCCTAAAGCCAATGTAACAAAGGCCTTCCAGAAATAACTAGAAGGCCTTTCATATGATATTTACTGGTTGAACAGTTAACTCACAATATCTACTTTCAAACAATAGCGACGACTTAATTTCACGCCATTAACCTTGCACTGGCGAGTGCTTTTTCCTTGGGCATCAGTAAGTAACTTTCCTTCTGAGACCAACTGGCGAATCACAGTTTTTTTATTCCCAATAATATTATCATCAAAAAATGATGATTTTACTGCGACACACTGTACCTCTTTGATTTGAACAACAATGGCATTTAAATTGTTTAGTTTGTCCTTATCTACGAGACTCTTTTTCGGTTTGCAGGGATTTTTCAATGTATCTAATAGCTTTTGATTGAAAATAACCTTTTTAATAGGGTTTTGATCTATAGCTTTCAGATAACAATGTGTAATTCCATCAAAAACCTCCTTCTCAGTAAAGGGGAGAATCTTAGTTTTAATACCGAGTATCCCACTTGCGTAAGCTAAAGCAAAACGAGTAGCGATACGTTTATCTAATCCATTAGAGCCTACATCATTCTTCTCTAAGAATTCGGCAATATAATGTTTGAGCTTATTAGTAATGTACTCGTAGGACTTTTGATTGACCTTTGCCAGTATCTTCCGTACGAATGCATCCCCAGCGGTGCCATAATAGTTATTGCAATTTTCTTTCAAATTTTCTGCATATTCAGCAGATGACGATACACCTTCAGGTAATGAACTAAAAATACCCATATTATTATCACAATCAACAGGAACATCGATGAACCGCGCTATTTCACCATTCTTACGATTCATTAAACCAGTGCTAGCATGTTGGCTTAAACCTTCTTCTCCGTTGCTTAAAGCGACTAATTGCCAACTAGCCGAACGTTCTTGATAGGTATTACTTCTTGACTTACCAGTACCAGAACCAAGCATATATACAAACTTTTGCATTTTTTGGGCGGCTGCTTGACGATTGGAGTCTATTAAAATAAGTTCGTCTGTCAATAATAAACCATGATTACGAGACTCCGCTTGCTGCTCAAATGCAGCCTCAGTGATATTCCAATCAAGAATGTATGAAGAGTCTCCAAATACAGAAGCTGCTGATTCTAACATTGTACTTTTCCCAGAAGAGCTCTCACCGTGAGCATGAAATCCTCCTGATTCTATTTTTGTAAAATAAATGCATATGCCAGCAAAAGCTGAACATAAGCCAAGCATAATATAAGGACTATATTTAGCAGTTTCTGCTACCTTATTCTTCCATTGTTCCAATGTCCCTTTAGCCTGACATGAGTAATTAAATGTTCTAGCATTAGGGTTTGGAAATATCTTCAAGCCATCATGTCCACCTATTACCTCTCCTGAATTTTTAATATAGTAGTAATTATTATCAACATAAAGAAAACCTGGTTTATTACACAGTACAATTCTTTCATCACAATCACCTAAAATAACATCAAAAACTTCTTTGAAATTCTCATGGATAACTTTAGGTTTAAAGCCATTCTCTAATAGAAGGCTTTTAAGTTTATTAGGCACTGCAATTATTGATGCTGGAATTAATAAACAATCATCCTGCTTTTTATTTATATTAAAAAACTTAACTAAACGATAAGATTCTTGCCCTTCATCTTGGTATGATAAAGCAACAAGCTTAATATGTTTCGAACCATTTTTTTTCATTGTCATAAATGACCTCATTGATAATTAAAAAATCACTAAATCACCAAATCACCATTTACAACACCAGTATGTATTAGCATTATACTAATAAAGATAAATTAACCAGTGTTCATTCTAAAAACTATCAGACTAATCAATCATCCATATCTACAGGCATACTGGTGCAGTCTAAACAGAGATCTAGAGTTTAGTTACTGGAATTACACTTAAAAAATATGTCACTGAATTTCAGTGTATCTAGCTTAACTAATGAATCAGCAAATATATGACTATTTGATATACGGCGTTTACCACTATGCTTGAGCTTTCCCTCCTTATTAGTAAAAAATGCTATTTCGCACCACATGATTTTAGTTATATACTTGATAACCCCACCAATATCATTAATTTCATCAACCACCATAGGTCTATTTTTAATGCCTTGCCGAGAGTTTAAATTCTTAGATGACTTCATGTAATCTCTAAGAGATTTGATTTTTTCACTTTCATTAGGAATTAATAAATGAAAATGAGGTTGATAATAACTAGAATTAATGCTCTCATATAAGTGGAGGTCTAATTCTAGACTGCCAAAAATAAAGTTATTAAAACCAATAGATTTAAGCTTCTTTCTTAACTTGTCCTTTAATAAATTAGGATTGAAATCTGATAATTCATTTATTGTGATTTTATTTTTATAGAAAATAAGAGTCACAAAAACATAGTCTTTATTTATATAACTTCTGTATTTATTAACTAGATATAATTGCTTAGTATTAATACATTTAGCACAAGCTAAGCTATTACATGGATCATTTTCCTCACAATTATAAATTTTTTTAGCTAAATTCTTATGGGTTTTATTTTTTGATTTATTGTAAATAAACTTCAGTATTTTAATTCTTTCGTTATTCTCCTTTTTTTCTTCACTGCTTCGTCTATTTATACTTCTCCTACTGGCATAAATTTTCATACATAACTTTCTCCTTCATATATTAGATAAAAGTTTTTATTTCATTGTCCTAGATTCTAACCATTTCTCGACTGAAACTAAGTCATAACCCACTCGTCTCACCCCTATACGGATGCGACGAGGAAATTGCTGAGTTTTTTCAAGAGAGTATATAGAGTTTCTAGATTTCAGCCCCATTAATTTCAAGACTTCATCCATTGTAATTATGATTACTTTATTCTCAATATTCATTTATTTTTCCATCCAGTTGAGTTGATGTGAAACAGTATAATCAATTTAAATAAGTCGCGCTTTTTCATATCCTTCACTAAAACGCCTCAAATATGCTATCCTTGAAAAAAAGTGACAATCACTTGTTATCAAGATGTTACAATTAAACTCTAGGAGTTTGAAATGACAAGAAAATTTTTTAATATCGCAGAAGGAATACAACGAGAAAAAAAAAGGAAAGCACCTTTATCCCCTGAAGAGAAAAAAGAACGTAACAATCAAATAAAGAAAGATAAGAAAGATAAACTGGAATATGAAGGATTTATCCCCACAGAAATAAATCTTGGACATGATGTTTTTTCTAAATTGGCTGTTATATATCAAACACAACTAGGTATAGAACTGAAAGCTAAAGGTAAAAATATAGACTATGTTAGTAAAGTTATTAGTTTTTGTATAACAATGATTTATGACAAAATGCATGCTAAAAATTTCGATTTACCTAGAATAACACCTGCTAGAAATTATGAATCTCAAAAACTCTATGATTTATTTCAAATTGCATCATATCGACTATCAGTAGGAGATAATGAGTCTGAAGTTTATCGTTATCTAAGAACAAAGTATAAGCAAATTCCCACAGTAAGAGGTAATGCCGTAAGAAATGCCCCTATCCCTACAATTCAGAATAAAAATTTTATTTATGATCTAACAACTCCAGAAGAAATAAGTAAGCTTATAGATAAAATTAATAAAACGAATAAGAAAACTAAGTGATTTCAACAAAATAAACAGATTCACTATATAACCGCCGTACCTTGTTACCTCGTAATCCATAGCTGGTGCGGCTTACCTTCTCTTGCTGGTGGCTATCAAAGAAATAGAGATATTCACTATCCATACGCTCCACCAGCGACCAATGCCACTGATCACCCAGAAGAATGAGCCGACGTGAGGTTGTATGTGCGCTCAGGAACACCTGACAAGCAGACAGTATTTTTTGTGTGGTAAGTCCATCTTTGTAACGAAATGGCGTGGTGACGCGTAGAGGGGCTTGTGATGGGTATTTTGAGGTTAGGCGCTTAATCAAGTAATCCATCTCAGGAACATCAATACCTTGGGTTAAACACTTGTACAGTGACCAGTATTCACTGTATTCACGCAAAAGATAATTAAATAACGGGCGGGGCTTAATGCGGTCGCCATAGAACCATGTACTCATATTCACCAGACTGTAAATCCCACAGAGGCAATCTAAATCCCCTTGCTTGGACGGTATCAACATCAACTAAAACCTTCTATTGATTGTACTGTACTTTATGGAATAACCAGCGCTGGTATTATTTTTTAATTAATTAGTGGGTTTCCCACTGAATACTGACTTCATAACATTTCATTTTGTGGTATTGAATAAAATTGCGTTGCCACAGTTCAAACAGTGCTCCGCCTTCTTCTTCATCAATATCCCCCATCAAAAAATGATAAACATAACCCAGCGACCAACAAATATCGAGTTCCTTTTCAAGCTCAGGATAATAGCTCCCCATATATGAAAAATCTGTCACATAATCAAACTTCCATTGCTCATGCAGCCTCAATAAACGTATTTCGACAGGATGGAAACCGCCTGTTTCAGCACTATACAATGGGTCTCGAAAATTTAAGGTAACCGCTCGAACAGTGGTTAAATCAATCGCGGCGTTAATCACTGAATTATCCAGTTCATTTAATAACAATTGGCTAAATACTTGTGCGATAGGCAAGCGTAGCCCTGACTGATGAATAGTCATATAAAGTGGCCTTTAAATAAAAAAGTGGAAATAAACTGTTAAGCACAACCCAATCATATTTGGGTATAGTGCCATGCATATACTTTACCATAATCACTAGCAAAGTAAAGCATTTTATTGTTTATAATCAGGTAGTTATACGCATTTAGCCATCATTGCTATTTTGATATACCTACCGTGATTTTTTATTTATGGCGGGGAATATTGATGTGGAAAGTGAATGAAAGAATAGAAACGTCAAAGGATAAAATGCCAACCTAATAATAGGCTGGCATAGCAATTAACCGTTGAGTAACGTAACAACAAAACTTTTTTTATCATCCGTGAGCTGCACGGAATAAATTACCGTGACAGAGCCTGCTTTTCCCGTTGCTTCGGCAGCACAGAGATAAACGCCTCGTTCTGCATTTTGGCGTTGCGTTCGCACATTCTCAAGCTGCTCATACATCGCCCAACCCACATGTTGATTGACGACTTGTAATGCTAATGCCTTTGCGCCATCACTATTACAATTAACAGCGCTCTCATTACATCCCGTTAAACCAACCATCGCCGTTAATACGCATAATTTCATCCACTGGTTAAGTTTCATTTTCACATTTTCACCTTACAGCAGAAAATTCACGGTGATCCCTGCTAATATATCGAGTGCAATCACCACCAACGCCACGTAATACCAAGCACGACGATTAGGTATTTTCACGATAAAGTAAAAACAGCAAACATCCCAAATAAGAATCAATGCTTCCACTTTATTCAATGTCACCTTTTTAGTAATAAAAAATTCAACGATATTTAAGAATAAAATCGGTAAAAACCAAAATAGCCAAAAGGTTTTTGCTAATCCAAAGCCACCGTTGAACAAACGCTGTTTAAATAAAGCCGGATCGTTTAATCCTTTCGCTTCGTTTTCTTCTCGGATTTTTTGCAATTTATTTTTGATAGACATGACTGTTCCTTCAATTAAATGAATTAAGGGTTTTTTCCATGGTGTTGACGTTAGAATGGGTTCAATGCCTTACCGATAGGCAAGGGTAAATATTTAGGCTATTTCAATTACCGTCCATGATTATTAGAGGGTGGCTTGTTGATGTAACGACTCGGCCATATTGTTTCAGGAGCCGTGCCAATCACATCCGCAATGATCTGTTCAGCTCTTGGGTACGCTCGCTCTAGCGCATTATTTAACGTCCGAGAAGAAAGACCATGCTCACGAGATAATTGCGCTAGTGTGACCCCTTTTTTATGCAAAGCCGCCACAATATCCGCACGGTGCCAATCCGCGGCGCTTCCTTTTCGGGGCTTTTTTTGAGATGCTACAGGGTTAGACATAGTAATAACTCCACTGTTTAATTCCTCGTCTATTAAAAACCAATTAAAGGGAATTATCAATAGATATCTTTATGATTTTAACATCTTTCTAGTGCGGTTATTTTATCCTTTTGATATATATGAGATTTATAAAAATCATGACTGATAAAAAACAACTAACTGAAATGGATAATGCGCCCAAGCTCTGGTTTACCAGTGGGGAGCTTGCGGCTATAGGAAAAGAAAAAGCTGACGATCCAACACGTTATCCTGAATATAAAGATATGGATATCCCGACGACAGCGAAAGGCGTTAGAGTCCGTCTAGAGTCAATCACAGCTCTTCATCCCCACTTTCGCAAGAAGAACCCTAATAAGCGTGGCAACCTCTATCATATTGATGCATTTAAGGTGATCCTAAATACCGATGAAAAAGAGCTCATCAAGCAAAACACGCTATCTTCTGAAAGTGCAGATCTTAACCTTTTACTTGAAATCTACAAATCACTGTCAGTTGAGAAAAGAAAAGCGTTATTAAAAAATGCACTCACAATGAAACAGGAAGAATTAAGTTAGTATCTTTTAATATCTTTTGTTATTTTAATAACTGTATTTTCGTCACTGACTCAGAGGCACTATGCAGTTATCTCACCACAACACGCTAGACAACAGCTATGACCCATTGACAGTTAAAGCCATTGATTATGTCATTCTCATTAACAGAGCCTCACCGAGACGTTTACAGCGCCATTTTCGGATAGGATTTCACCGTGCTGAGCGCATTATTCATCAACTTGAGTATTTAGGTGTGATCACGCCCTTGAATCAGTATGATTATCGTGAAGTGCTGGGATACCCAACTCACAGCCGATCTTTCGATGCATCAGACTTTGCTACGCCTATTGAGACAGCACAACCACCGTTATTCGCTGAATTACCTCTGGATACGCAATCCCTAGAATACCGTTGCTTGATTCAGGCTATTGTCTGGCAACGTATTGTAGTTTGGGTTGAAGAAATCGAGATTGAAGGCGGTACAGCCAATATCTTGAAATCTATCTCACCGTTTGAATACCTGATTGATACTCACAGTGATGACATTTATCAAGATACGCTCCGTAACAACGCCAGTTCTTACCGTTTTCTAGCCACCCTACGCCCTGAAACCCCATTGGATGTGTTACGGCAGCATGGGCGCATTAGCTATCAACCCTGCTGGAAGCTGCCCCGTATAGCACAGGAAGAATGGCAAGGTTTATGGGTGCCGAATGAGGCTGGATGGGAAAGCCTATCTGAGGAAAATATTCATCAACCAAGAGGAATTGGTGAGTGGCCTGACTTACCCCATAAAAGCATGAAACCCTTGATGCATGGGCTGCAAGAGGATGGCGGGGATTATTTGCGATATTTGATTTATTGGAAAAGTCAGTGTTAATAATTTTGAGCCTAATGTATTAATAATCATAATCTACAAGGCATAAATCACCTTGCATAACCACATTAATATTTAGAGGAATAATATGAAATATTCATCACTAGTCATTGCTACTATAACCATCTTCTTATCAACAGCGCAGGCAGCAAATTCACCTTTCCAAAATCCCGCAGAATACAAAAGCAAACATGGAATACTAGAAATAACACCAAGCCAAAATGATGCACCAAAGTTCGATTTCCAGATTAATGCCAATATTGATATGTATGTCTGCGAAGCTGAAGGCACAGCCTATATTACAGAAAGAGACTTGTCGTCAAATACTTGGAATGCTACAGCGCTAGTCAGCACAGATAGTGACTATGGAGACCAATATTGTAAAATGGAATTTTCTATGGATAAAGCTGGAAAGATAGCAATCAAAACAAATTTTGGTTGCTCGACTCAATGCGGTATAGGGGCTGTCGGGGCAATGGATGGTACATACAAAAAAATAGCCGTCTCAAGATAACGCTAAGTAAACAATGTATGAATACATTACGATAAATAAGCGATTTATGATGGGAGCATTTTGCTCCCTATATTCAACACTAGCTATGGTAAGTCTATATTTTCTCTAAGCAATTAACTTGACTCTTACTGATAAAAATGGACTTCTTAACCTAAAATTCTTATAGCTAAATTAATCAGATAAGACTGGTAAAAAAACTTTCTTCAATGGCACCAGTAACTTCGTTTCAATATCAACCTGTTCATAATGCTCAATCAAAGTGCGTACTAAATCATCTAATGTCCAAAGTGATAGAGGGATTTTTGATCGTTCAGCTTCATAGCGAGCATCCTTGGTAAAGCCACCAGTACTGACGTATAAACCTCGGTCATCATGATGGCGTCCACCAATAAAGCTTCTTAAATCTTGGCTACCTATTTGCCCTTTGCGATGCTTAACTTCAACCACAATTCTTGGGTTTTCAAACCCAAAACCGTCAGGCGATGCGATAATATCTTTGCCTCTATCTGAACCACTATTTGGCGAAACTTGGGTTTTATATCCCATCCCACGCAGAATACCGGCAACTAATAATTCCATTTCATCTGCATCAAGCGTAATGATTTTATCTTTAATACGTTCTAACGCTTGAATTTCCATATCCTTTAATGGATCAGATACAATTTCTTCATCGTCTATATTTGAAATATTAGCGTTTTTTCCGCTTTCAGATAATGGTTTATTACCTAATAATTCTTTCACTGCAAAATCAGGAAGTTTAAAAACGGTCAATGTAGAACCTAGGGTATTTTTGGTTTTAGTTGATAAGGTATCCCGATCAATCTCATCAGTATTCCATTTAATCTGACGTGTAATTCCCATCCCCATAGAACAAAGATCAGCACGGTATTGAAACTCAGAAACAACCTGCCCTAATAAATAGGTACGGTTAGCAGGCGAATAAGTGATTACCCAATCGCTAACTTTAATTTCATTAACAAAACGCCATACTTGAGATGCGCCTGAACGCGCTGTACCGAGTTTCGTTGCTGGGTCTACTTGACGGTATAATTTCAGTATCTCTTTTCTTGATTGCCCAATTTTCAATAATGGAGCTAAGCCAGACCAGCCTAAACCAACCAGTACTTTTTCTCGAAAATCATCATATAACTTCCCTGAATCACCACGAACCATCCACATTTTATGACTCATTAATCTATTCCTGCGTTAAAGATAAATCGGTTAAAGTAAAACCCACTAATTTGATTTCAACAATTCATTCGATAGTAACTCCGCTTGTGCCAACACGGTTTCCGTTGCCAATGCAGACATATCAGGCGGATAGCCATAACGGTTAAGTAGCCGTTTAACGATAACGCGTATTTTTGCTCTTGCAGACTCTTTGATAGTCCAATCTAATGTGACGTTATTACGGATCATTTCAGTTAGTACAACCGCTAATTCCCTTAGTTTTGATTTTCCGATTAGTTCTTGAGCACTATCATTTTCAGCCACAGCCGTATAGAAAGCATATTCATAAGGTGATAAATTCAGGTCATTCGCTTCGCTATCAACCTTATTGATATCTTTCGCTAATTTTATTAGCTCATCAATGACTTCCGCTGCCGTCAAAATTTTATTTTGATAGCTTTTAATCGCCCCCGTTAGCATGTCCATCAGCTTTTTGCCTTGAATAACGCTCATTTTTGTTCGCACATTGATTTCATCTGCTAACAATTTTTTCAAGGTTTCCAACGCGATATTTTTATGTTGGTAATCCTGCATCTCCATTAAAAAATCATCAGAGAGAATTGATATATCTGGTTTTTTAATCCCTGCGGCATCAAATACATCGACTACCGTATCAGTCACTAAGGCTTGATCAATAGTCTGTTTAACGCGAACTTCCATGCTGTCATCACCAATAATGCCACTTCCCCCAGTTGAATCAAACTTGTTCAATCTGGCTTTTACTGCTTGGAAAAAAGCTATTTCAGGTGCTGCCTCCATCGCTTCAGGGTGTGGCGTTGCTAATGCAAAGGCTTGAGATAAAGCGGTTACTGCTGTTAAAAAACGCACTTTTCCCTGACCTTCATCAATCCCTAAAATAAAATCTTCTGCTTCTAAAATAATGGCTAATTTACGAGATGTGGATGCGGTGAAATATTCACGATAATCAAAACCAAAGAGCATTCCGTCAAGGATGTCTAATTTTTCTTTCATGACCTCAACGGCTTTTTCTTGGGTAAGGGCAGGATCACCTTTACCACCCGCATCTGAGTAAAACGACAGTGCCGATTTTAAATCAGCCGCAATTCCCAAATAATCGACAACCAAGCCACCTGATTTATCTTTATAGACTCGGTTAACACGGGCAATCGCCTGCATCAGGTTGTGCCCTTTCATCGGTTTATCAATGTATAACGTGTGCATACTCGGTGCATCAAAACCCGTTAACCACATATCGCGCACAATGACTAATTTCAGCTTGTCATCTTCATCTTTCATGCGATTAGCGAGTACTTGCCTGTCTTTCTTAGTCGTATGGTGTTTCGCGATATCAGGGCCATCAGATGCGGAAGATGTCATCACGACCTTAATCACTCCATCATTAAGATCATCACTGTGCCACTCCGGTTTGAGTGCCACGATTTCCTCATACAATGCCGCAGCAATCCGACGTGACATAGCAACGACCATGCCTTTACCGTGATCCGCATTCGCCACTAACCGTTCTTCAAAGTGCGAGACTAAATCTTTAGCGATCGCTTTGATACGCTCTTTACTGCCAATAATACTTTCAACTCGCGCCCATTTAGCCCGTTGTTGCTGAGTCTGTGTTAAGTCTTCATCGGTGAAGCTTTCATCGAACGCTTCAATCAGTTCACGGCCTTTATCGCTAATTTGGACTTTTGCTAAACGACTTTCATAGTAAATAGGAACAGTTGCACCGTCTTCAACAGCCTGAGCGATATCATAGATATCAACATAGTTACCAAATACCGCGGGAGTATTGACATCTGTTTTTTCAATGGGTGTTCCCGTAAAGCCTAAGTAAGTCGCATTTGGTAAAGCATCACGCATATATTTTGCGAATCCATAAACGGTGCGCTTACCGATGACATTACCTTGCTCATCTTTCACATCGACTTCTTTTGCTGAAAAACCATATTGAGAACGATGTGCCTCGTCAGCAATGACAATAATATTACTGCGATCAGACAGTAGTTCATAAACGCTACTACCATCATCAGGTTGGAATTTTTGAATAGTGGTAAATATCACGCCACCTGAGCCAACTTTCAGTAATTCTTTTAATTCTTCTCGATTTTCAGCTTGTTTCGGGGTTTGACGTAACAATTGTACCGCAGAAGAAAAAGTGCCAAATAATTGATCGTCTAAATCATTACGGTCGGTGATCACCACAACCGTTGGGTTATCGAGGGCTAAAACAATTTTTCCTGTATAAAACACCATGGAAAGTGATTTACCCGAGCCTTGAGTATGCCATACCACACCTGCTTTTCTATCGCCGGCTTTTTGTTCTAAAACGAGATGCTGTTGGTTTCTACCTTGTTGTCGTAACGCCACTTCCGCAGACGGTGAATTCGCATTAACATTCGAGGCACGAATGGTTGAAAGTACCGCCGCATTCACCGCATAGTATTGGTGATAGGCAGCCATTTTTTTGACGGTTTTAATCGAAATGATACCGTTGCTATCTTCCTGTTTACTGGATTCAAACACGATAAAATAGCGGATCATATCTAGTAACGTAACGGGATTAAGCAAACCTTGAATTAACACTTCTAGCTGTGGCTGAGTATTTTTTGCCTCAGTCATGCCATTATGGGTTTTCCATGCCATAAAGCGGCTAAAATCGGCAGAAATAGTCCCTGATTTTGCCTCTAATCCATCAGAAATCACGCTAAAGGCATTGTAAGTAAATAATGAAGGAATTTGTTGCTGATAGGTTTTAATTTGATTATATGCCCCTTCAATGGTGGCATTTTCATCAATCGCATTTTTTAGTTCAATCACGACCAAGGGTAAACCATTAATATAGATAATCACATCAGGACGACGCTCTTTGCGATCTTCCCGAATAGTGACCTGATTAACCAATAGAAACTCATTATTATCAGGCTGATTAAAATCCATCAGCCACACATATTCCCCTTGAGTATTGCCATCTTTACTGACTTCAATGTTAATACCTTCTGTCAATAAACGATGAAAACTCAGGTTATTTGCCATTAAATCAGGCGAGTTAATTTGTGTGACTTGTTTTAAGGCTTCCTCACATTTATCTTGGGTTAAATGCGGGTTTAAGCGTTGTATCGCTTCTAATACTTTTTGCTGAAGAATGACTTGCTGATAAGCTCGTAGAGGTTTAACACCTGACGGCTCAATATCAGGACCATACACATATTCATAACCTAGGGCTTGTAACTGCTCAATGGCCATAATTTCAATATCGGATTCTGTCATTTTTGACATTATTTTGTCATCCTTTAGCAAAAGGGAATAAAAAAAGCAGCGCCAAAGGTACGCTGCCTAATTCGATTATTGTTTTATTTCTTCTGGTGTATAGTTAACGCGCACTTCTCCACTCATTAATTTAGGGAGTAACGTGTCACGAAGGTTTTCTAGGGTTTGGATTTGCTTTTGATTTTGATTAATTTTATTCCACATTGCTCCCACAACATTATGATAATCATTTAATTTTTCTTTAGGAGGCAATGCGAATGATATATTTCCAATATCTTCAGGTTTCAATGATGGATAAGTCGATGTAGAACCTTCAGCTATAGAATGCAAATATTCAGTCATATCTTCGGATGTTAATAAATAATAGACAAAATATGGTGTAATCGTGTCACAAGTTATCGTACAAAATCCCGTTGATACCACTAAATTTGCTTCAGGTTTAAAGCAAAAACCATAATGACACTGGTCAGGTCTTACTGTTGAAATTAATATATCAAGATGTTGGACTAATCTTTTAGCTCGACTAGGTGCCTCTGATAGAATTAATGGTTTCAACTCACTAATATAGCCTTTCGTCAGAGAGCTTGTATCTAAATATAGAATACTTTGGTGATCATATTTTTTAGTTATCGAGCTTTTATTTAATGTTACAAAATGACTAACTTTAACCTCTTCCCAATCGTCCTGCACTTCCTCTACAAACCACTGACGAAAAAGGGTTTCAGCCATTGATTCTAAGGTTTTATTTTGACGATGGAGTAAGTCTATTTTGTTATCTAATGATGAGAGAACTGAGGCAATGGCTTTTTGTTCTATACCATCAAGCGTTGTTTCTACCTCAATTGCATTTAGTAATGTCTGTGTTAACAAAGGGTGGCTTGAACCCTGAGCATACTGGTTTAAATCTAAATACTTAAATAAATAGTATAAATAATCAGAATCATTATTACCTAACGCCTTGGCTGATAATGCATTATCAGAAACCCATACAGGACTTTTCTCCAAATACGTCGCCCCACAATACGCCCCAACTCGACCAATAATCAGTGTGTTACCAACATAATTATACTTATCAGTGAAATCTAATATTCCATTACCACCATAAACAGGTATTTTCCCTTTTTCTTTTGGTCTACTTTTACCATTTCCAAATTTGACTAACTGTTTAAGAGCCACATTTTGCCACTCACTCATACCATCACCTTCGCCAAATTCTCAGCAATCGCCTGATTAAGCTTTGCTTCTTCTTCTAATTGTGCTTCAAACTCGGCTTTTAGTGCAGTAAAACGCTCTTTAAAGTCAAAGTCATCTTCTTCATCAGCAAGACCCACATAGCGACCCGGTGTAAGCACATAATCCAGTTCAGCCACTTTTTCGATAGCGACAGAGGCACAAAAACCCGCAACATCTTCATATTTGCTACCTTTATTACGCCAATTATGATAGGTATCAGAAATCAGTTTAATGTCTTCATCCGATAACACTTTAGTGCGACGATTGATTAAATGACCCAGATTACGCGCATCAATAAACAGAATTTCACCGCTGCGATCTTGATAAACCGAAGAGTTATTACGATCACGGCGCATAAACCATAATGCGGCAGGAATTTGCGTATTTAAGAATAATTTAGCAGGCAGGTTAATAATACAATCAATCACGTTAGCATCTTTCACTAATGCAGCTCGGATATCGCCTTCACCTGATGTTTTCGAGGTTAGCGCGCCTTTAGCTAATACCACACCCGCTTGCCCTTTCGGTGACAAGTGGTATAAGAAGTGCTGCATCCACGCAAAGTTTGCATTGCCTGCTGGTGGCGCACCGTATTGCCAACGAGCATCTTTACGTAATTGTTCACCAGACCAATCAGAAACGTTGAACGGTGGGTTCGCAATAATAAAATCCGCACGTAAATCTTTATGCGCATCATTTAAAAACGAGCCTTCATTGTTCCATTTTACTTGCTCAGAGTTAATACCCCGAATAGCCAAGTTCATTTTCGCCAAACGCCATGTGGTTTGGTTAGACTCTTGACCATAAATAGAAATGTTATCAATATTCCCTTGGTGGGATTCAACAAATTTTTCTGATTGAACAAACATACCGCCAGAACCACAGCACGGGTCAAAAATACGCCCTTCATAAGGCTCTAGCATGTTAACCAGTAAAGAAACAATTGACTTCGGCGTATAGAACTGACCGCCCTGTTTACCCTCTGCTAATGCAAATTCACCTAAGAAATATTCAAAAACATGACCTAGTACATCCGCAGAACGTGATTTAGCATCACCTAGTGCAATATCTCCCACAAGGTCAATTAATTCGCCAAGTATCGTTGCATCAAGGTTTTGACGTGCATAAACCTTCGGTAATACCCCTTTTAATTGCGGGTTATCTTCTTCGATGGCTTCCATAGCGTCATCGACTAATTTACCGATATTGGGCTGTTTTGCATTATTGAGTAAATTTGTCCAACGTGCTTTTTCAGGCACAAAGAACACGTTGTAAGCAAGATACTCATCACTATCTTCGGGATCCGCCCCTACAAACTCGCCTTGACCCGCTTTAAGCTTTTCATAGTGAGACTCAAACGAATCAGAAATATACTTTAAGAATATTAATCCCAGCACAACATGCTTGTATTCTGCTGCATCAATATTCTTACGCAATTTATCAGCGGCTTTCCACAGGATAACTTCTAACGGTTCAGATTTGGTTTCTTTCGGTTTTTTAGCCATAGTTCCATTACTTACATCAGTAAAAATAATGGAACTATTGTTACCTATTTATAGCCAAAAATCTAATAGAACAGGCTGATAACTTGTGATAGTTATCAAAAGGATGGATTATCAGTAAATATCATATTTAATACTTCAACATTGCTTTCAAATTATGAATATTAGATAATAATTTATTCTCAATACCTATTGAGGCAATAACTGCATCAAGCTACTATGAATAATCATTTTCTTTTTCAAAAATCACACTAAACTTACCGTTAAAAGGCTCACTTTTCTGCGTAGCTCTACTCTCCATTTATTTCCATTCAATGTCTATAGCATAAACTTGTAGTTATACGTTTAGTTATACATAAATTTCATTAAAATAAAAAATTATTAAAAATCAATTAAGTAGATGTCAAATTCAACTTACGCCAGCGGGTTACGTGAAAACGTAGCCCCTTAATTTTTAGAATGTCCACATTACATCCACACAGAAAAAGATTAGCTATTTAATCAATGCTATTCATCTTATCGCTTCAATACATACTGTTTTATTTCTCTTGTAATACTTTAAGAAGGTAATATTCAGTGAATACAAATGAAAAACCACCTAAAATATTGCGCTTTTCTAGGCTACCTAAACAGTAGTAAATAATAGCATTATTACGAAAAAAATTACGGCAAGGCAGTTAGTAACGTTTAGCTTATTTGCCTTATTAAAAACACCGTATATCACTTTTTATTCTTATTTTTAAAGAATGAAAATAAAGGGATTAACCATTGAATATACTTAGGTCACCCTCAAAGTTCGGCGTTCCAATTGCTTTTACAATACCACCTACTCAATTATTTTTTCGTTGCAAAAAATAGGTACTGCAAAGGCAATGTAACGACATCTAAAGCTAATGTCACAGGAAGTAATGCTCGGGCAGTTTTTGCCCCAAAAGAGCTTGATTTATATTGGTAAAACTCAACCTCGAATGAATGATAGAATTGCATTAAATAGGTTATATCTTGCTCTTTATTTTTTTCATGTATAGTACCGACTAAATTTTGTATCAATACTGAACACATCTTTGTATTATCATTACATGAAAAACCGTATTTTGTGATTGCCATTTTATCCTTTTCTTCAGTCCAACGATAATTAAGTTCCACTCTTCCTGAAAACTCTTTTCTTTTTGGATCAATAATAAATTGAGCTGGTTGTTCAACGATAATTTTATCTCGGAATATAACCGGATCTTTCAATATACTTACAATATTATCGCCTCCACGGCTCAGTAAGTAGTCAAAATTTTCTCCAACAAATACCCACCCAGTATTTCCATTTGTATCATTCGCTAATGAAAGCGCAGTAATAGTATCTGATCCCCAATTAGATTTTTGGTAACCGACTTCATGATCAGTAGCGACCATCAAATTAAATGAGAGACAACCTGATAATATGGAACAAACAGATGAAATAAATATTAATCTAACCATAATTAATTTAATATTATATCTTTTAGACATAGTGAACATCCTTTTATTTAATACTAAAAATATTACTTACTATTCTTATAGATAAGGCAAAAATAAATGTTACATCACCTTTCCTTTATACAGTAATAGTACTTATAACAATCATTTAACGCATTTCTCTTTATCTATTCTTGAATGTAAACAGCTCAATGTACTTAACCTTTCTTGTAATCAACTTACCCATATTCCTATTGAAATAGAAAAGTTAACTCAATAATTATATATTCATTTTCTACTATAAAATAATTTTCCAGTGAACCCTCCAATTTTAGAATAGATACACTGGATTTATTTTATGGCGAGGATCAAATTGAATTTCAAATTTAAATTATGATAAAGGATCACTATCACTTATAACCTTGAAACTAAATCGCCCTTTTAAATAAGGTTTAGAAATTAAAATGTTTTATTTTCTCTAAAGAGTAATAATCTTCACACCAATCATTGTCGCTTTGCCACCTACTCTCACTCTACTAATTGTATTTTTCGTTGAATCAATAATAACGTTAATAAGCGAGGAACATTGCATTGCACGTCCCTGCTCTAATAGAAAATGTGTTTTATGAGGGAAAACATGCTTAACAAGATAGCAGCCTAAAGCACCACTTGAACTTCCTGTTGCAGACTCTTCATTGATGCCATATAAAGGCGCAAAGTTACGACAATGTGCAGTGATTTCTTTATCTTGGCTAAGCTCAAAAACATGAAAACCGATAGTATTAAATTCACGACTTAAGTTTGCAATTGCTTCAAAATTAGGCTTTAGCGTATCTAATTGCCCAAATTGTACCGGGATCAGAATATCGGGTAATCCCGTTGAAAATATCTCAATAGGTAAGCCTGTTGCTGAAATAATTTCACTATTTATTCCCAGCGTAGCAGCCACAGCATCGATATTTGGAGCTTGTCGTGAAACTGGCAGTGTTTGCTCCATAACGACATTTTCATCATCAATTGCGACGCTTAAAATGCCTGCTTTCGTTTTTTGTGTGTAATGACCAGAAGCCAATAAATTGAGTGAAGATAAGGTAAAAAATACCGCTAATGTCGCATGACCGCAAAAATCGACCTCTCCTTCAGGGGTAAAAAAATCAACTTTAAAATCAGTCTCCTCACCTTGATAAACAAAAGCTGTTTCAGAAAACCCGACTTCTTTCGCGATAGCAATTTTCTGCTCATCACTTAATTGAGGAGGGTTAAGTACCACACCAGCAGGATTGCCACCTTTATTATTTCGAGTAAATGAGTTTACAAGGTGTACTTTGATCTCGTGTTCTACTGAGTGTATCGCTTCATTTTGCATATATTTCCCGCATTGCTTCGAATAGCATTAAGTCTGTGTGTAAAAATAGAGTGTTATAAAATACTCACTAATTAGGGCAAATTTCTGACACGCCATCTAACCCTTGTTGTCTTTGTTCAAATACGATACTTTTCTTATCACCCTCTCGGATTATCCTTAGGATATAGATACTATCAAAATCACTACTTTTCCATTTAGGAATTAATTTAGGATCTCCACCCTCTTGTTTCATAATATCTCGTGCAACTTTGGTTAAATTATCATGCTCCCATGCAATAAAAATAACTGAGTTTTCATACTGTTGACTTAACAGTTCCTCACGTAATGCTTTTATCTCTTTAGCATGATATTGAAGATGAATAGGCAATGAGGTTTTAATCGCGATAGGTGAGATCGTTTGGAGTGAACGTAATGAATTGCCTAACTTGCTCTGTTTAGGTGCTGCTGCGAATAATGCATCAGGTTTGCCAAATTGATTTATAAGCGCATCAGGCAGAGCTAATGCTCTATTTAATCCTTTACAGGTCAGTTGCCCACTATCATTATCAGGTTTTTCACCATGTCTTATAAAAACAAGTGTTTGATCAGAATACGCCATATGACTAAATCCTAAAATAAATACGCTCAAAAATATCAATACACTGCGCATCCAGCGTTACCTTTAAGTCAATTGAGTATAAGAAAGAGGGAAAGTTAAAATACATCTTGTATTAACTATAAACTCACTGGTTTTAAGTCTCTCAGTCTAGCATAGCCAAAAAGGTTGCAGAGGTATGCAAGTCTTAGATAGCGTTTATTTAGCCAGTTTTACACTCTATTGATCTTTATTCTACCTTCTAAACGCCTCAAAATTAATTAACAAAATTAAAATCGACCAAACAATTGTTAACAGAAAATAAAGAGTTTTTTTTAATTTTTTATTACTTTACATCCAAATTTATAAAGCTGAATGAAACTTAAATACTCAGCACATTTAGATAAAAAAATGGAGGAGATCTCTTTTTTACAATAAAAATAATATGTTAAAAATCAATGCAAGCCTTTTTATCTCCCTTTATTTAGTTTAATGACTAAAGTTCTGCCACCGCTTACCGATACTGTTTGTTCTTAAATAAGTTACAAATACTTATTAATTATTATTTATCCAGGGTTAAGCATGTTCTTTAAAAACTTTAAAATTCGTACAAAGTTAACCATCGCATTTGCAACTTTTGTGATGTTAATTATGTTGGGTTCCGGTTTCGCATTAATGGGTTTAAATAGTGCAAATCAAGATATTCATGATGTTGTTGATGATATCTATCCAGCCACAGTCAGAGCCAACTTACTGATTAATAATTTCAATGAGTTTATTATATTTCAGCAACTCACTATGCTTGATGAGCAAGGAAGTTTAGCCGCTGAGCAAGAGAGTAAAAAAGCAGAGATCACCGCTAAAGTTGCGCAGTTATTGAAAGAATTAGACGAAACCACACACGATGCTGAGTCAAAAAAAATCTTAGCTGAGGTTTATGATATTCGTCAGCAATATATAAACTCTCAAAACTTTGTGGTGAAGGCATTTAATGAAAATAACAGACACGCTGCAGTCAATGAATTGATCACAAAAACTTCCGTTATTCAGTTAAAGTATCGCGATAAAATATTAGAGTTTATCGAATTACAAAATCAAAAAATGGAAGAGGCAGGTGACGCTGTTGAACGTGATTTCATTGAGAAAAGAATATTTTTAGTATTATTAACTCTAGTCAGTATTATTGTGGGCAGTATTTTAGGATGGTTTATTACTAAAGGCATTACACTTCCATTAGAGAAGGCAATAAACTTTGCTAAAGCCATTGCTAATGGTGATTTAACACAAGAAGTGAATACTGATTATCAGGATGAAGCAGGAATATTATTACAATCCCTTGCTGAAATGAAAACACACCTATTAGAGGTTGTGCAAAATGTACAAAATGGCGCTGAAAATATTTCGTCGGCAGCAGAGCAAATTACGGCAGGTAGCCAAAATTTAGCTGCAAGAACAGAAGAGCAAGCAACATCAGTAGAAGAAACGGCAAGCTCCATGGAGCAGATGACATCAACCGTTAAAAATACCGCAGATCATACCCATGATGCGATTAATGTTGCTGAAAAAACTGAAATCGCCGTACATCATAATGGCGAAATGATGCTTCAGCTAACTGAAAAAATGAGAGCCATTAATAGCTCATCATCTCAAATGACAGACATTATTAATTTAATCGATGCCATTGCATTCCAAACTAATATTCTTGCACTAAATGCCGCTGTTGAAGCCGCAAGAGCGGGTGAACATGGTAAAGGTTTTGCGGTTGTTGCGGGTGAAGTCAGACTACTGGCACAAAAAAGTGCAGACTCCGCTAATGATATACGCGCGCTTATCGATAATTCATCAACTCAAACACAAGAAGGACTGGAATTAGTTGAGCAAGCCGACTCTCAGATCCAAAAAATGATCACCGATGTCGAAGAGATCAGCGCACTCTTGCGTGAAATTGGGCAGGCAAGTAATGAACAAAGTGATGGTATATCGCAAATCAATAATGCTATAAGTCAGCTTGATTCAACAACTCAACAGAATGCGGGATTAGTCGAGGAATCGGTAGCCGCTGCGAATTCACTTAATGAACAAGCTCTTAACCTGAATAAATTAGTGAATTACTTTCAGATTAAGTGCATCTAATTCATTATCGTAGTAAAGCAATTGTAGTAGAGCGCATTGTTCTTTACTGATTATTTTTTCAGCAAAAAAGCTGATAACACAACCTGCTCCACTATTTTGGTCATTGCTTCATATTAACAATAACCACTTAAAAAATAAGCAGATAGACCTTTATGGTATATCTGCTTAACTTACTTACTGAAGAAAAAGAGTATTAAGCTAATTTCTCAATAAATTTAATCTCTAGTGAATCAATTTTATCTTTTAAATTTTCGATAAATGCTTTCATATGTGTCGTTTCATTGTGTTTATCGATAGCACTCTGGTTTTCCCATATTTCAAAGAAAATAAAGGTTCTTGGTTGAGTGGTATCCTTATGAAGTTCGTACTGGATACATCCTTCATCTTGATGACTTGGTTTTATCATCGCTTTGCAAGCAGATAACACTTCATTTTCATGATTCTCTTTCGCCACAATCGTGGCTATTAACCTGATATTATTCATATAAAATCCTGTGATCTAGCATAAGTACAAATGAAAAATAAATAACAATCTGAAATTACTCTAGCATAATTCTTTATTTCATTATTCACATTTAGGCAAAAGCACTTTTCATTAGAGAAACTCAATTTACATCAAGGAAATTGCGACGACATGTTGCCTCTAAGTAAGATTTCTCAATCACAATAGTGAACCGTTAATCTTAGTTCTGACACTTGTATGATTGTAATGACGTCTAGAATGGCATTCGATTTGCTCATTAATGCGCGTTTATCTCAACGAAAAAAAGGAACCTAGTTCACACTTTGGTTCTTTTTTTCATGTGTAACAACGTCAATAATAAAATGTAAACAATTTTACCAATATCAGACAAACTGTTTGTATTTACCAACTTATTTCAGTCGTTCTGGAAAGCGTCAAATGTTAAATCCTAAAACATCGCTAACATAATCGCTGATTTCCATTATCAAAAAAGCGCTATTTAATGATGAAAATAATCTTTTCACTATTAATACTCCCATAATAATCTCAGGGTTATATCACTTATTGTGAGATAACTTTATAGCGCTAAAAACAGACAGCAACAGATTTACACACTAAAGAAAATATTCCGTTAGAGATTATTACGTAGTTAAACCGAAGATAATTATCTGCCAACTCACTTTTCAATCACCTTTTTTATCTTGAATATTTGTATGACAATTACTTGGGGAAAATGAATATCTCATCTAAAAATGAGACTATGACTTCAAAAATATTTCATCTCTTATCTTTGTTCTATAACAGTCAACTTAAACACGTTAAAAAAAGGTAAAAAATACACTTAAATAAATATTTTTCTATTATTAAATAGTATTTATTTCGCGATTTCTCAGTCATAAAGAATAAGAAAAATAGGATTTTTGCTTTTATCAGTGCGATCAGAGGTTCGTCAATCATATCTTTAAATGAGGATCGTTAGAAAGAACCATTCTCATTTATTATTTATTTTACTTATCATAGACTCATTATCTCACTGATTTGTATTACAATTAAATCTTGTTCGAAAGCGAGCAATTGTGCGCCTTTGGATACAAAAGGAAGTCAATCATTGATGAGAAAATCACATTAATATCCATTTAAACAGTTAATATAAAAATATTAGTTTTGTATAATTGAAATTATTAAATTAAAAAAAAATAAAAATAAATTCATGATGATAATTTATTTTTTCATACTAAACAAAATAGATACCAATAAAAAATAAAGAATTAGCATGTTTCAATATATAAAAAAAGTAAAAGCAAGTAAAAAACCAGCAAGAAATAAACAATAAAAAAATTTAAATAATAGATATTTTAAACAAGATGAAAAAAAATAAAATAAAATATAAAAAAGTTAAAAAATAAAATAATATTTATAATAAGGTGAAACATTATAAAAATAAAATAAAAAATAATTTAAATAATTAATTCAGCAAAATTTATAATAATAGAATATTAAAATAAAAAACATTTAGTTTATTTGTTAATAAAATAGGCAAAAAAATAATTCATTAATTTAATTTATGTTTAATCTAGGCATCGATGGTCTTTTTTATCCTAAAAAATGGCATTTTAGGCTGAAGTTTATCTTTTTATTACATAGCTAAAACCCTCAATATCGTTCTTTTTTTCATCAAAAATTAATTTGGTAACAACATTAGCAATTTAATTACATTGACAAACATCAAAAAACGCGACAATTAACAAGCAAATAAAGAGAAAAAAGGAATTTTTTTATATTTGTCACACAATTGATTTTATTCTATTACATCTCAATAAATATTCCCTACAATAGCCAACTAATCTAACCTGACAATTTCCTAAGTGATGATATTTTTCATTGTTTAGGTTAGTAACTATCTTTTTTTATTTATGATTTATCGTTTCAGCAAAGTAGAGCATTAATAAAACCTAGTACCCTACACAATTATATAATGACCAACTTATAGGTTTGCCAACGCAGTTATAAACGATAAAAATTGCAAACTTAAGGATAAAAATAATCATGTCAGACTATCTATCATTCTT
>JAEYFY010000238.1 GCA_023454395.1 Pseudomonadota bacterium | reverse complement strand
TTTGATGTTGCAAATGTAAAAAAAATGTCGCGAAAAAGAATGAGATAAGGTTGTAGATGACTAAGACTTATTCTTAGTTTTCACTGTTTTCTTTTGAATTTGTGGGTAAGTTAACAATTATTTTCGTGCCGTGATGGTTTACCACTTCCCATTCTCCACCTAAAGCGCGAATACGTTCTTCTATGCCGCGCAATCCAAAGCCACTACTTTGTTGTGTTGATAATGATGTGGGTAACATACCAATGCCATTATCACTAATCATCAGCCGTAATCGGTTTTGGTTTTGAGTCAGTGAGATTTGGATATAGGTTGCATTAGCATGTTTACTGATGTTGTTTAACAGCTCTTGAACTAAACGGTAGAGGGTAAAAATAATGGTTTCGTTTTCAGGCTCTTTATCTAACGAGTAATTAAAATGACAGGTAATGCCGTTGTCATCAAAAGCAAATTCATTGATTAAATGATGAAGAGCTTTTTCAAGCGACATTTCCTCTAAAACAGGAGGACGTAATTGTCGGAGTAGTTGACGTGTAGATTGATGGATTTGCAGTGCGAGCCGTTCGATTTGCTCCCCTGTTTGACGAGTCTTATCATTATCAGCCATCTTTTTCACTAACATGGATTGAATTTGGATGGCGGTAATATTTTGTCCAATTTCATCATGTAATTCACGGGCAATGGCTTTTTTTACATCCTCTTCTGTATGAACAAGTTGCTCCATGAGTTCGCGTCTGGCTTGAAGTTCTTGCTCTAAGCGTAGCCGATAATGACGTAAATTATGCGCTAATTGTTGTTGGCGACTTATCGCTATTCCTAAGCCAATACCAATGATAGCTTGTGTAGTTAAGAACATTTCTAATTCACGTAAGTCATTAAACGCGCCATTAACTTGGCGAGCAAACGTAATGATCAAACTGCCTAATATTGCGGATAATACACCGCCTTGCCAGCCATAACGATACGCCATAAATACATTAGGGATAAAAACAAGAATAACTAATAAGCGTTCTATTTCGGGGGTTAAGAAAAACTGTGCGCTTAGCCCGATAAGGCAAAATAGAAATCCCCACATTAATAATGATGTTCTTAATGGCGGCTCGAGTGTACCGTCAGAGACTAAAGCGCGACTTTGTAATTCGCGTAGATATTCATAAAGTAAAAAAACAAAAGGGGCGAGTAATATGCCACCAGTAACGGATGTCAGGAAAATACCGCTGGTGGTATTAATCACAAAACCAAGAATAAAGGCTTGTAGCAGGCTATTAAAGCCAACAGCACCAATTAATAGGGTTAGGCGTTGCCAATAAAGAGGATATCGCCACCAAATACGCTGAACTTCTAGCGCGACAACAAGGCTTAGTATTGGTGAGAGATAAATAATGAAGTGGGTAATTAATTGCTCTTGCGCTAACCAGTAATAAAGCCCCCATTCTGCAAATAACATCGGTAGCCAAAAGCGACGCCAGAGTAAAATTATTAGGGCTAATCGCAGACCTTGAGGTAAGAAAAGAGCTGCTTGTTGTCCGTTTTGACTTAAATAGAAACCAATCACCCAAAGTGATAGCCAAAGTAAAGAGTAGGTGAGTAATAAAAAGAGGGATTGAAGGAGAAAACGCAGCCCTCTTTTCATTTTACAACGAGCCTGTGATCAACTGATTTTTTAAGGCGAAATGGACTAAATCGATAGTGGTTTCACAGCTTAATTTGCCAAGCACATTGGCACGATGAACGTGGACGGTTTTGTGGCTAAGGTTAAGTTGTACCGCAATCGTTTTGACGTTAACGCCTTGAACTAAAAGATTGAAAATCTCTCTTTCGCGTGGTGTTAACGTATATAGCGCATCTTCTTTTTCAGGTGTTTGTCGTAACGCTTTCATGGCATCAGAGCAGAGATAACAGCCACCTTGATGCACAGCACGTACAGCTTGTACTAATTCTTCAGGGCCACAACGTTTGGTTAAATAGCCGCGAGCGCCAGAGTCTAGCGCGCTTTGAACAAAAGCGGGCGTATCGTAAATACTTAAAATAATGGTACGAAAATCAGGACGTTTTTGTTTTAAACGACTTTGCAGTTGTAGACCACTTTCGCCGGGCATAGAGAGATCCATGACGGCAATATCAATATCATCACGGACTAAATAAGGCCATGCTTCTTGCCCATTAGAATATTCACCAACGATATGAATATCGGGTTCTAGCATTAAAAGCTGTGCAAATCCAGAACGCACAACAATGTGATCATCTACTAAAGCAACTTTTATCATAATTTTTTATTAGTCAGAGAGTAGTCAGACAATACTTATATGATTTATAACAAGCTACAGAAAGATAAGCGAGGAAAAATGGAGAAGAAACTCAGTTTTGAATCTGATATCTCGTTTTTATCAAGGTGAATCGTGACAAGCAAATAATAACAATGGGTTATTTATTGTTCTTGTTAATTATTTCCCATAAGCAGGGAACCTCTGCTTATGGGAAGTGGGCAATATTTTATTGATTACGCAACTTGAACGGGCACCGCTTTAGCAATGCGCTTCATTTCATTGTTATCTTCAAAATAAGCAATATTAGGTTTATGGCTACGCGCATCACTATCAGGAATTTGTACATAAGAGCAAATAATTAAGCGATCGCCAACGGCAGCACGACGAGCGGCAGCACCATTAACAGAAATAATTCGTGAACCTCTTTCTGCACAAATGGCATAGGTTGAAAAACGTTCACCATTATCAACGTTATAAATATCAATCGCTTCATTTTCAAGAATGCCTGCGGCATCCATAAAATCCTGATCAATCGCGCAAGAGCCTTCATAATGAAGATCGGCTTGTGTCACTTTTACGCGATGGAGCTTGCCTTGTAACATTGTGCGTAGCATTGTTGTGTTTCCTATTGTTTTAATAATGAAGATTAAACCAGGTCAACTTGTTGGTTATCAATTAAGCGTGTATTACCCAGCCATGCCGCCATTAGAATAACAGCACGTCGGCTATCTTCATTTAGAGGGCTTAGAGTATCCGCGTCACAAATAAAGCATTCATCTGCACGAAAACCTTGCTGCTCTAAGGTGCTTTTTGCATTTTGCAGTAGCTGATTAACATCATGATTACCTGACTTTAATTGCTCTGCGATTTCTTGCATCGTTTGATAAAGCGCAGGGGCTTGTTGTTTTTCGTTGTCGGATAATAGGCGATTGCGCGAACTGAGTGCTAAACCATTGTTGTCACGTACGATAGCAACAGGAACGATGCTGATATCCATACATAAATCGCTTACCATCTTTTTGATAATTTGCAGTTGTTGGAAGTCTTTTTCACCAAACATCGCAATATCAGGTTGCACAAGGTTAAAAAGCTTACTGACCACTGTCGTGACACCACGGAAATGACCAGGACGGCTTGCACCTTCTAATACGGTAGATAATACAGGTACATCAACCGTTGTTTGATTTTCCATACCATGTGGATACATCTCCTTCGCTGAAGGTGCAAAGATAATATCGACATGTTTATCACGCAATAATTCGCAATCTTCTTGTAAAGTGCGAGGGTAGTTTGCTAAATCCGCTTCTCTATCAAATTGAAGCGGGTTAACAAAAATAGAAGCTATCACAACATCTGCATGAATACGGGCTTCTTCAATTAATTTTAGGTGACCTTCATGCAGATTACCCATTGTTGGAACCAATGCAATGCGTTTACCTTCTTGCTTTAATCGCTTGATTTCTCTGCGTAAGATAAGCGTAGTTTCAATAATTAGCACAGCGTGACTCCTTTAAAAAATATTGATAATTAGGATAATAAATTAGTTAAATGAATGTTTTTCTTCGGGAAACAGCCCTTGTTCAACTTGTTGAACATAAAGGTTAACAGCCCCTTTTAATGAACCTGCTTCTTGTAAAAAATCTTTTGAGAACTTAGGGGCTTGAGGGGTTAAGCCTAATAAGTCATGCATCACAAGAATTTGTCCATCTGTGACATTACCTGCCCCAATACCAATAACAGGCATCGTTAATACGTCTGTAATCGCCTTAGCCAGAGTTATAGGAACACATTCTAATACCGCCAGTTGAGCGCCTGCATTTTCAAGTGATATCGCATCTTGTTTTAATTGTTCTGCCGCTGCAAAGTCTCTGCCTTGAACTTTATAACCACCAAAAACATTAACGGATTGTGGTGTTAATCCTAAATGAATACAGACCGGAACAGCACGTTCAGTGAGCATTTTTACTGTTGGAATTAACCAGCTACCACCTTCAATTTTCACCATGTTAGCCCCAGCTTGCATCAGAATACTGGCATTAAGGCAAGCTTGCTCAGGCGTTGAATAAGACATAAAGGGCATATCAGCAATTAAGAAGGCATTAGGTGCGCCTGCTCTTACACAACGAGTGTGATAGGCAATTTGCTCAACAGTCACAGGTAATGTGCTGTTATGACCTTGTAGTGTCATTCCTAATGAATCACCAATCAACATGACTTGAATACCTTCTTGTGCAAAAAGGCGAGCAAAACTTGCATCATAAGCGGTGATTGTGGCGAATTTTTTCTTTTCTTGCTTATAGCTGTTCAGCGTTGAAAGCGTAGTGGGTTTCATTGCAACAAGCTCCATCATTGTCGTTTTTGTGTGTAGATAAAATTAATTACTTCACATAATTATTTGTTTATTAAAGGAAATAGTCGATTATCAAAATAAAGCCACTTTCGATTGTAGCATTTAAGGACTAAAAACGAAGAAAAAGTAATTAAATGAGTAATGAAAAATAACAAATGATAATTTTTATTTATATTTATCAATTGATTACATATGAAAAATAAATATAAAAAAGTTTAAAAATTGAGGCGCAGAGGTGGGTTTGAAAACTCGAAGGAAAGTAACAGCGAAGAGACAGGCTGATACTGTTTATGTTTTTTACAGTATCAACCTTTAGCATTAAGGGCGTATTAGTGTGAAATTACCACTTTTCCATGCCATTTTCAGGCACTAACGCCAATCTATCTGCTAATAACTCACCATCAGGAAAGCGAAGATCAGGGGCTAATTCAGCTAATGGATAAAGCATAAATTCACGTACTTTAAGCCCGTAATGGGGTACGGTTAATCGCTCGGTTTGGATCACGTCATCACCAAATAACATAATATCAAGATCAAGCGTTCTTGGACCCCAACGGTTACCCTCTTTTCTAACACGACCTTGCGCTAATTCAATCGCTTGTGTGTTATTTAGCAACTCTTCTGGCGCTAATGTTGTATCAACCGCAACAGCAACATTAAGGTAATCAGGCTGATCTTGTGGTCCCATTGGGCGAGTACGATACCAAGATGATTGTGCAATCAATGTTGTTTGTGGGATCTCACTGATTGCCTTAATCGCTGAATTCACCTGATTTTCAGGTGAATCTAAATTACTTCCCAAAATGATATAAACACGTTTTTTCTGTTTATTCATTGGTGCTCTCTTGTCTAGATGCTGGTTTTGCACTTGGATGACGAGGGCGTTTACGTGGACGTGGACGTCTGCGAACCGGTGCTTGCCCTAATTCAGAGACCATTGAGCGTTGTTGCGTGTTGTTAGAGGCTTGGAAATCAGCCCACCAGCTTGCTAACGCTTGAAGCTCTGGATTGCGTTGTACATTGGCACGTAATTCCAGTAAATCGAATGCAGCACGGAATTTAGGGTGCTCAAGTAATTTATTCGCACGACGACCTTGGCGTTTAGGTAAACGTTGCTGTAATTGCCAGATATCACGCATTGTTGTGGTAATGCGTTTTGGTATCGCAATAGTACGGCATTGTTCATCTAAAATATCGTTCATCGCCATAGAGAAAGAGTCATAGTAAGAAAGACCACTTTCTTGAACTAATTTTTCAGCATGTTCAATTAATGGATACCATAGCATCGCCGCAAATAAGAATGCCGGATTGACTCGCATCTCTTTATTGATACGGTAGTCCGTATTTTTGAGAACTTGATCTAACATTCTCTCCATTGGCGTATCATGTTGCTCTGTCATTTTAGATGCAATTAGCGGAAACAGCGGCTCCAGTAATTGATGACGGCACATTAGCTTGTAAGTGTTGTATCCTTGCCCTGTTTGTAATAATTTCAGCGATTCTTCAAAAAGACGAGCCGATGGAATATTACGTAATAAAGGAGCAAGTCTGGCAATTGGCTCTGCGGTTTCTGGCGCTATTTGCATATCCAATTTACTTGCAAAGCGAATCGCTCTGAGCATTCTGACGGGATCTTCGCGATAGCGCGTTTCAGGATCGCCAATTAAGCGAATAATACCCGCTTTCAGATCCGCTAAACCGCCAACGTAATCACGTACAGCAAAATCATCAACACCGTAATAGAGGCTGTTTAATGTAAAGTCGCGACGGATGGCATCTTCTTCAATAGAGCCAAAAATATTGTCGCGCAGTAACATGCCGCTTTGTGCTTGCTGGGATTGGTTGTTGTCTGAAACTTCATGATCTTCATGAGAGCCACGGAAAGTCGCAACTTCAATCACTTCAGGGCCAAACATAATATGAGCAAGACGGAAACGACGACCGACTAAACGGCTGTTACGGAATAATCGACGTACATCTTCAGGTGTTGCATTAGTGGCAATATCAAAATCTTTTGGTTTTTTTCCCAGTAATA
>JAEYFY010000204.1 GCA_023454395.1 Pseudomonadota bacterium | reverse complement strand
TTAAATTTTCAATATAGTGATCAACTAATAATTCAACAGCTTCACTACGTGTGGAATTATTTAAATAAGATAATCTATCAATCTTGCGTAATGCCGACATTTTTAATGAAAGTGAAACAGATTTCTTTTTATCTTTATCGAGATAAACTCGGCTTGTCATTCCATTGTGGCGTAGATCTTCATTGGCGGATAATGCCTCACGCATACGGCGTAACGCTTTACTATCGAGTTGGCCTCGTTCAGTCATTTGATATGCGCGAGAGGCTTTGCTGTATTTTATTTCAGCACCATAAGAATCTCTTATCTCTTTTAATACGCGAGTTAACGTAGGCTCTGAGCATTCAAGAGCAGAAATAATCTTAATGGTTGGAACCTTTTTTCCTGAGCTTAAAAGGGTTGCCAGTGTAAAGACTCTGACCTGACGAGTGCTTAATTGCATGCTTAGTTACCACTTGTTTTGTTATTCGTGTGTTAAAATATTCAGCAATAATTTCTATTATTCTTGTTCTCTGTTGACAAGGATAAATAAAATAAGCTTCCTATTAAATGTAGTATAAATTGATAATTGAAATAAAAAATTTATTTTTTCAAATAAAAAAGTAAGTCTTGTTTTTATAAGTTCTAGTTAAAGATAACATGTTTTAACTAGAAACTTATAAATTAAAATCAAGATAAGATAATTATTTTATCTTATCAAATTCATCACTAGTTATAGCGTATTTTATGTTGCATTAAAACGTTGGGCATTATTTTGTTGGTTAGGAATAATGCCATAAATTTTAGCTCTGGTTAAAATACTCAATGCCCAGCGACGATGTGTTGCGGGTTCACACATTGCACCTTGTGATTTAAAAACGGCTTGTGTCGAATTTAAAATACGTAATGCATCTGAATGATCAGATTGAGACACCATAAGAGCTTGTTCAATTTTATGAATTTGCTTTGGGTGGATCGCTGTTTTACCTACAAGACCATTCGCAATATCAAGCGCCAGCTCTTTATCCATAATATGGTGATCATCAATATGCTCACAAACAGGTGCTGTGAGGGCAAATTGGCGAGCGCCAAAGACAGCAACTAACATTTTTATCACGTAACCCATTGGGCCATCATAAAGTGTTAATTGGCGATTACGTCTAAGCGAAATGACATTCATTAAATCATTGCCACCAATACGTAATGCAATAATTCTTTTATGGCAAGGGTGAGTCAGTAAGTGGTTTGCAAGCGCTGTCATTTGAATAACATCAAACACTTCTTCTGTTTCAAGTGTTGGCATCATACATAAATGCGTGTTTTCAATAATATTCCACCAAATTGGCAGAGAAACTTGTGTAAACTTAGGCAAAACAAGACCATCGATGGCACTGATATCCAGGTTTTCAGTGATCCATTGACCCATTTCAGTGTGGCGAGGGCGAATAAACAGCAGTGGCCAATGGCTACAATCGCTGTTTTTTTTGTGCTCTGCTAAGGTATTTAATAAGGTTGCCAAGTTTTCTAATGCAACAGGAATATCGGCATCACTCACGGCATCTTCTAAACAGATAATTAAAGAGCGTAACCCTTCAACTTTCTGGTCGATAATTGTCGTCGCGATATCTGTTCGTGTTGCGGGCATATAAAGCGTTGCCCCTAAATTCCATGGGGATAATCGTTCAATCATTATTTCACCTTTTTAATGATAGTCACTGCACGATACTGACCAAGCGCTTGCCCTGCTTCAATAACAGCAATATTTTTTTCCTGTGCAAGATAAACGAGTAACGCCACATCAGGATCGGTTATTTCCCTGACCAGAATATGGTCAGGTACACGGCGCAAAACAGCGCGTGTGGCTTCAGCAATACCAGGTTTTATACGATTGATATTTGAAATATCATATTTGTTTGCAAGTGAACTAACGACGTTTTCGCTCAGCTTTTTTAAGTCTGATTGTTGTGCTTTAAATGTGGCTAGTGGAATATCATTATCGATTAATGTATCAACGACTTTTCCGACAGTATCAACAAGGTAACGACTGCATTCATACTGTTTTAAATGCTGGCAATCTACAAAACCGTGAAAGCCTTTTTCAGTCCAAATTGAACGTGAAATTAATCCTGAAACAGGCGCTCCCATGATCCCAAATGGAATAAGCCAATCTTCATCGCTGGCACTTAACCATGCACAGCCACAAGGATCGGCGAGGACGACAAGACGAGGCTGGGTTGGATAGCCTTTTCGTCCTGATAACGAACGAATAAGTTCACCTGTAATAGCGCCTTTTCCTGTCCATCCATCAACAAATACAATACCTTCTGTGCCGTGGCGTTGTTCTATCCATGAAAGCGCTGCGCTATCGATGCCTCTATCTCGAATAATACTAATGCCGTAGTGGTAAGTGGTTCTGCCCATTTTGCGCAATGTTTGTTGCAACATGACGCCTAAAGGAACACCAGCACGAACAAGGCTGGTTAAGATAATTGGGGTATCACCAAAGCGTTCAATCAGTGATTTAGCCAACATTATGACTTCAGTTGCTAAGCGTGTAGCACCTGTTTCTAGCGCTTTTTCAAAGAGATCTAAATGCCATGTTGTTGGCTCTGGCTCTTGACTTAGCATGTCAGAATAGTGGCGTTTACCCGATTGTATCAGCTCTTCTTTTAACTCAACGGGCGTCATTTCGATATTAACCGGTTGAAGTAGGAAATCGACATCCCCTGATACATAAGAGCCTGAAAAAGGCTTATGATCCATCATGTTTATTCTCCAAAAATTTTTGTGTTGATCGCATCCGCAAATTGGCTTTGACGAGGAAGCCCATACCAACTGCATAATTTCATAAAGCGATGATCACTTAGGCTATCACCTAGCCCAATCACAGGAAAAACACCTCGCTCAGCTTTTAATTTATTGAGCAAATAGGTGACCGCTTTGCCTTTTTCGATAGGTTCTGGTAACCAAGCAATATTGTTGCTGTTGCGATGAATATAAAAACCTTTGGTTGAGAATGTTTTTTCTATCTCATCACCTATGGCGTATAGCTCGCTTAATCGGGTGCTATCGTTATGCTTCATGACTAAATAAATAGGCAAATCACCGTATTCATAGTTAATTCGCGCCCAACCATTAATGTTTCGTTCTGCCATTAATTGCGTAATTGATTGTTGTAGCGTCAACAAACGCTGTGTATAGGGCGCTAAGCTTTGAGTGATGTGGTGTTGCCATTGGGCATCAGCGCTGCCTTCAGGCGTCAATATCACCGCACCATGTGTGGTAATCGCCCAAGAATGAAAAGGAATCGTGACTCGGCTAATCTCTTCTGTTCCACGAGCGGTAACAGGAATTAAATCTGCATGCTCTAACATCCAATCTACAAGCAGGGTTTGCTCTTGAGTCATAAAGCTACGGGGTTCTAAGCTTCTATCTAGCGCGCCAGTCTTATAGGGTTCTAGTGCTAATTCATCCACCATCTTACGGCGTGTTTGAAATAGAGTGTCATCGAGATCAGTTAAAATAACAGGCTTAGTCATAACTAATTACCTCAACAATAGGTGCAACTTTATTGAGAGCTTCAATCAGTTGGCTATCAATACTTTCGGCGGGTGTTTCACAACAAAGCAAAATACGATCAAATTGTTGATGTGCCACGTTATAGACGAAGTTAGGAATACCTAAACCATAATTATCAGTAAATGTGATTGCTGATTGAATGGCAAAATTAGTTGAAATCGGTGAACGTGTTGTTGAGCTATATTTTACGATAGCACCTTGTTTTTCTAGTCGTTCAGCTAATAAGAACGGCTCCCAAACAAATTCTCCTGATCCTAAAACAAGGATTTTTTCACCTAAAGATGCATTGATGGATAAACCCAGATCGTTTGCGGGCGTTGTCATTCCTAATCGACCCCAGCCCTGTTTACCCGTGATAGCAACTTCCCCTGATGCAGTGATATTAACATTAGGCATAACAGGTAAAGACGCATTTGGATCGGCATCCCATTGCCACTTCCCTTGAACTAGAGAAAGGGTTTTAATCGGTAATGGGGAGCGCTCAGCGATAGAATCACCACTCCAATCGGTTAAGGTTACCGCTATAACCTGCTCAATATGGGTTAATCCACCTTCTTCACGCAGCGCTGAAAGCAGGTTAATAAAGGTGTTACCCGTAGTCGCTTCATCATCAATCAATACAACGGTTTTTGCTTGTTGTACCCATTGGCGTTGCTCTGCTGTTGTAGGCAAATAGAGTAAGTGATCAGTCGCGTGGCTGTGATTTTCTTTAAATTCACACAGCAGCTCACCTTTATCAACAGGGTGGCGTGTTGATGTTAAATAAATGGTTTGTTGATAGCGATTTCTCACTTCATCAAAAATGCCAGCACCTAAACCCACCGCAGTTTCTGCCATACCAATAAACAGAACAGGGCCGTCAAGTGAGTCAGGAAATTGACGGGCAAGTTTTTGGTAGGTTTCACGCATTTTTTTCGGTGAAACTGGAATATGACGACCTAATACTTTACTGACAAATAAAAATGCACGCTTAGGATTGCGTCTTTCTGCGATATCAAATAATTCATCAAGTAACTCAATAGAGCAATTTGGCGTCACACTTAATGTGCCACAAGAAAGAAGGCGACGATAAACGGATGAGTCACTCATACTATTTTTCATTATTAATTATTATCCGTACTGATTAAGTTTGTTAGCGTTGAATTGAAAACAATAGAATTGGTGATTGAGCGTATTTTTGTTGGTGTAAAATGGTTGGTTTGAGCTGTCGCCTCTTCAATACTCATTAATCCTAATTGGCGTAAAGCAAAAATACCTGCAAGATTAATTCCACAATGTTGGGTATAACCAATACCACCAGAAGGACGCATATTAATTTCAAGTAAGAGTGGGCGACCTTGATGATTATTGCGGGTTTGCACATTCACAATTCCATCGGCTTTCATCGCTGTTGCGCACGCTTTACCTAATTCATAAGCCTCGCCTGAGATTTCTAGATGTTGTATTGCACCCTCTTTGCGTCGAGCTACAGCCGCAATAACATCACCTTGCTCTACCACCATATCAACAGAGTATTCAGGGCCAGGTAAATAAGGCATTAAGACTAAAGGTTCAAAACGTTCAACCGCCTTTAATGCATCAAGATATTGTTGCGGATTGACTTGGCGATTTTCTGGGTGATTAAACAGTGCCATTGGTGAAACTTGATTATCAAAGCGCCAAAAACCCATGCCGTAAATCCCTTTTACAGGTTTAATACATAAAGGTATTTCGCCAAAAGGAGGCTCTTTTATATGTGTTTCTAATTCATCGATAGATTCAATGTAAATAGACGGTACTGCAGGAAGCCCACATTGTTCCATCGCTTGTGCAAATGCAACTTTATTATCAGCTAAGTGAAGCTGTTCAAGTTGTGTGGACCCAGTTGTTAATTTTGCCCCAAATGACTCAATTTCTTGGCGGTGTCGTTCAAACCATGCGCTATTACGACCAGTGTGAATGGCACTGACTTGATGCTGTTTTACAACATCATTGATAAATTTTAAGCGTAATGTCTCTTCAAGAGGTTCATAAAAAGCCCCATCAGCAAGCGATAAAATCTCATTTCGAGTATGACGATGAGATGCGAGCACAACGATCTCTTGGTGCTGCTGTTTTGCAAAGTCTTTAACACTTTGAATTATATCGCGTTGTGATGATAAACCTTCCATAAACCAAATTGTGTTATTCATTACTCTGTATACCGTGAAATAAAAGTGTAGGGTTCAATGCCTATAATCATGAAGATTTCGCAGAACTGTGTCAATCATAATATGATTTATTTGAGTTAATTTTTAAATCGTGTAATTACGTAAGTTATTATTGTGATTTTTTTGTGTTTTTAACATTTTATTGTAATTTAATATCATTAATATCAATAGGTTGATAAAACTTTAAGTTTGAGTGAGAAAAATAGTCTTGCTCATGTACTTCATCATGATATGATGATTTTCATGATATGGAATTAATCACAAATGGCATTATTGTTTCACTCTACCTCTGAAGGAATTTAATTATGGTTTCATTAAGCAAGAATCAAACAGTTTCTCTCAGTAAACAAGCACCTGCACTGAGCCATTTAATGTTTGGTTTAGGCTGGGATCCGATTAAGAAAAAAGGATTATTAGGCAGTCTTTTTGGTGGCGGTGGTTCTATTGATTTAGATGCAAGTTGCGTATTGCTTGACGCAAGTGGTAATCAAATCGATACCATTTGGTTTAGAAAATTAAAATCAAGCTGTCAGTCAGTTATTCACTCTGGTGATAACTTAACAGGTGACGGCGATGGTGATGATGAAACAATTTTCGTTGATTTAGCCCGTTTATCGGCAAATGTTGAATATTTGGTATTCACAGTAAACAGTTTCCGTGGACAAACATTTAATGAAGTTGAAAACGCATTCTGTCGAGTTGTTGATAAAGCAACGAATAAAGAGCTGGTGCGTTATACCTTAACAGAGCAAGGCTCTCATACAGGTATCGTGATTGCTTCTTTACAACGTAATCATGGCCAATGGGATTTCACTGCGTTTGGTGCGCCTTGTAAAGGCCGTGTTATTAACGACATGATGCCTGATATTGTGGCTACGGTGGTGCGATAAATGAATATGACTCCAGGTGGGAACGTACCTGTTCCGAATCAAACATTAATCATTAGAATTCAATCAGGTGCGCCTGTTGATGTGTCTGCTTTTAGACTTTATGCATCAGGTAAAGTGAATGGCGACACCGATATGGTGTTTTATGGACAGACCGCTAATGATGATCGCACCATTATTTATGCAACAGCAGGAAACAGCACATCTTTCACGGTGGATCTAACGCGTTTACGTCCAGATGTTGAAAAAATTGCGTTTACAGCGACTTGTGAAGGTCAACAAACTATCGCAAATTTACAGCGATTATCAATTCAAGTTGATGCTAATAACGAAGTTGTAGCGAACGGTAATGTTGATATTAACGGTCGTCCTGAAGCGGCATTAATTTTAGGTGAATTGTATCGTCGTAATGGGAGTTGGAAGTTCCGTTTTATCGCTCAAGGGTTTAACGGTGGTTTAAAGCCATTAGCTGAACATTTTGGTGTTGATATTGCAGACTCAGCACCAGCACCAGCACCAGCACCGAAACCAGTGCCAGCACCAAGTTCAGTGAACTTAAGTAAGGTTTCTTTAACTAAAGAGAAACCGGCAATCAGCCTAACGAAGAAAGATGACTTCGGTAAAATTCGGATCAACCTTGATTGGCATCGTGAAAGCAAAAGTGGAGGCTCTGGGCTATTAGGTGGATTGTTCGGTGGCAATAAAGGTATCGATTTAGATATCGGTGCTTTTGTTGAACTTCAGCAAGGACATAAGTCCGTTATTCAAGCATTAGGAAACGGATTTGGTGATTTTAATCGTATTCCTTATGTTGAATTACAAGGCGATGATCGTACTGGAGACGTTGCTGGTGGTGAATGGATCTTTGTAAATGGACGTGAATGGAAAAATATTAAGCAAGTGCTGATTTTCGCGTTTATTTATGAAGGCGTACCAAATTGGAGCAAGACTGATGGTGTGGTTACCATTCATGTACCGGATCAACCGCCTATCGAAACTCGCTTAACTGATGGTAATAATGGTCGCAATATGTGTGCGATTGCCCGACTCGTTAATGAGAACGGATCAATAAAAGTTGAACGTCTCAATGAATTTTTTAAAGGCCACCGCGATATGGATAATGCCTACGGGTGGGGATTTCGCTGGACAGCGGGTTCTAAGTGATCAAGTTGATATAAGGAAAAATAGCATGAGTTTTTTTAACAAATTAAAAGAAGGTTTTAATACAGGACGTTCTGAGTTAACCAAGCAAGTTGCTCGCTTTAAAAACAAAAAATTTATGCAAGGCACTGTTGCGGTTTGCGCGCAAATCGCCATTGCTAGTGACGGTGTGAGTTCTGAAGAAAAACAGAAGATGCTTGGTTTTTTAAAAGCATCAGATGAACTTAAAGTTTTTGATACTTCTGAAGTTATCGAATTCTTTAATAAGCTAATCCTGAGTTTCGAATTTGATACCGAAGTCGGTAAAGGTGAAACCATGAAGTATATTCTGGCAATGAAAGATCAGCCAGAAGCTGCGCAATTAGCTATTCGTGTCGGTATTGCTGTTGCGAAAAGTGATGGTGATTTTGACAATGATGAAAAAGAAGCGGTGCGCGCTATTGCCATTGCATTAGGCTTTCAGCCCGCAGAATTTGGTTTGTAATTAATTTAAGATAGGGAACCGTTCAGGAATTATTATGGTATCCACACATATTGGTTTTCCGACAGAAACTGTCATTGTCTTTGTTGTACTTGCGATTGGCGCTATTTTTATTGACTTATTTATGCATCGTGCAGATAAGCCGATAACGTTAAAGAATGCCATATTCTGGTCTATATTCTGGGTTGCCGTTGCAATGGCATTCGCAGGATTCCTTTATGTTCACCATGGTGCAGAAGTTGCGAGCTTATTCGTAACAGGTTATGCATTAGAGAAAGTGCTCTCCGTTGATAACTTGTTTGTCATGATGGCGATTTTCTCTTGGTTTGCCGTACCTGATCGCTTCCGTCACCGCGTTCTTTATTGGGGGATCATCGGTGCTATCGTTTTCCGTGGGATCTTTGTTGCCATCGGTACAGGGCTGTTAAGTTTAGGACCATATGTTGAGATAGTATTTGCCTTAATCGTTGCTTGGACGGCAGTTATGATGCTGAAAAGCGGTGATGATAGTGAAGAGATTGAAGACTATTCACAACATCTTGCTTATCGCTTAGTAAAACGATTTTTCCCTATATGGCCAAAAATTACTGGGCATGCATTCTTACTAACACAAAAAGAAGTTGATGCTGAATTAGCAAAACCAGAGAACAAAGAAATTACTATTGGTCGTGGTACAAAAGCCGCGTTATATGCAACACCACTTATGCTGTGTGTGGCTGTTGTAGAGCTTTCCGATGTGATGTTTGCTTTCGACTCGGTTCCCGCTATTATCGCAGTAAGCCGTGAACCCCTCATTGTTTATAGTGCAATGATGTTTGCAATCTTAGGCTTACGTACGCTCTACTTCGTGTTAGAAGCGTTAAAACAGTATCTGGTTTACCTTGAAAAAGCGGTTATTGTGTTGTTGTTCTTTATTGCTGCAAAACTAGGTTTAAATGCAACAGATCATATCTGGCAACATGGATACAGCATCTCCGCGACAACTAGCTTATTTGTTGTGCTAGGTGTTCTTGCTCTGGGTATTATTGCAAGCTTTGTATTCCCAGAGAAAAAAGATGATAAAGGTAAGACAAATTAACAAATATTCTTGAAAAATCAGAATATTAAAAACAAAACTAAAGAGGTTGTAAAATGAGCGTTTCTCTTTCTAAAGGTGGTAATGTCTCTCTGAGCAAAGCAGCCCCAACGATGAAAAACGTCCTTGTCGGACTTGGTTGGGATGCCCGTTCTACAGATGGTCAAGATTTTGACTTAGATGCATCTGTATTTCTGTTAGCTGCAAATGGAAAAGTGCGTAGCGATGCCGATTTCATTTTTTATAACAATTTAAGATCTGCTGATGGCTCTGT
>JAEYFY010000157.1 GCA_023454395.1 Pseudomonadota bacterium | reverse complement strand
TATATAGATATTTAATCCTCTATAAAGAGATGGTTAAATAAGACGATAAAACGGGGAGTCTTTCGAACTTCCCGTTTTTTTATCTCTATTTTGATAAATATCTCAGGGGTGTATTTAGCTAAGGTATTTATGAAACCTGCTTATTGGATTATAGTGGGTTAATTATGCGTTTTGCTTTGAGGAAAAAATGACCATGAATGAGGCAGATGCCCGCCCAACGAACTTTATTCGTCAAATTATTGACGAAGATCTGGCTACCGGGAAACATGATAGCGTTCAAACGCGTTTCCCACCTGAACCTAATGGCTATCTTCATATCGGCCATGCGAAATCAATTTGTCTGAATTTTGGTATTGCTAAAGATTATCAGGGAAAATGTAATCTACGTTTTGATGATACCAATCCAGTAAAAGAAGATATTGAGTACATCAACTCAATTCAAAAAGATGTTCAGTGGTTAGGTTTCCAATGGGAAGGGAGCATTCATTACTCCTCAGATTATTTTGATCAACTTTATCAATATGCGATTGAGCTGATTAATAAAGGCTTAGCTTATGTTGATGAGTTAAGTGCTGAAGAAATTCGTGAATACCGCGGTACATTAAAAGAGCCGGGTAAAAACAGCCCTTATCGTTCACGTAGCGTAGAAGAGAACTTAGCGCTGTTTGAAAAAATGCGTGCTGGTGGTTTTGAAGAAGGTAAAGCGTGTTTACGTGCGAAAATTGATATGGCATCACCTTTTATTGTTATGCGTGATCCTGTTCTTTATCGTATTAAATTCGCGGAACACCACCAAACTGGAAATAAATGGTGCATTTACCCAATGTATGATTTTACCCACTGTATTTCTGATGCACTGGAAAATATCACACATTCTTTATGTACTTTAGAATTCCAAGATAACCGCCGTTTATATGATTGGGTGCTGGATAATATCACTATCCCTTGTCATCCTCGCCAATATGAATTCTCACGCCTTAACCTTGAATATACAGTGATGTCAAAACGTAAGCTTAATCAGCTTGTGACAGAAAACATTGTAAATGGTTGGGATGATCCTCGTATGCCAACGATTTCAGGCTTACGTCGTCGTGGTTATACCGCAGAATCTATTCGTGAATTCTGCCTACGTATTGGTGTGACGAAACAAGAAAACAACGTCGAAATGGCTGCTTTGGAATCTTGTATTCGTGATGACTTAAACGAAAATGCACCACGCGCAATGGCGGTTATCGATCCTGTTCGTTTAGTGATTGAAAATATGCCAGAAGGCGAAGAAATTCTTGTTGCACCAAATCACCCAAACAAACCAGAAATGGGTACGCGTGAAGTGCCATTTAGCCGTGAGATCTATATTGATCGTGCAGACTTCAAAGAAGAAGCAAATCGTCAATATAAACGTCTGGTGCTAGGTAAAGAAGTACGTTTACGTAATGCTTATGTTATTAAAGCAGAACGTGTCGAAAAAGACGAACAAGGCGAAATCACGACCATTTACTGTACTTATGATGCAGAAACTTTAAATAAAGATCCTGCTGATGGACGTAAAGTAAAAGGTGTTATTCATTGGGTAAGCATTCCACATGCTATTCCTGCTGAAATCCGTCTTTATGACCGTTTATTTAGCGTACCAAATCCAGCTGCTGAAGATGATTTCTTATCAACAATTAACCCTGAATCATTAGTTATTCGTGAAGGTTTTGTTGAACGTAGCTTAAAAGATGCTGCTATCGAAAAAGCGTATCAATTTGAGCGTGAAGGCTACTTCTGTGCTGATAAGCTTTCAACAGCGGATAAACTTGTGTTTAACCGTACAGTGGGCTTACGTGACACTTGGGCGAAGATTTCTCAGCAAGGTTAATCTGACCTGTTTTAAGCCACATTAGTGCTTTAATGAATAAATGCTCGGTAATTATTTACTGAGCATTTTTTTATCTGTTCTACGTCTTGGTTTGGGTGATTTTTAATCTATTGATATCAAATATTTATTATTCTTAATTTGATTAGTCTCTCGTTTTTTCTTTTTTAGGTGATAACTTTTCATTTATTTCATTTGAAATAGTTTATTCACTATCACTTTATTCTTTTGTTTTTTCATACCATCACGCTAAATAAAACTGTAATAGAAAAAGTGTGATTCACACCACATATTTCACATCGTTAAAAAAGATTATTGATAAATACTACTTATTATTCTTTTTTATAAAAACGAAACTTCATATCATTTAAAGATTGTTTTATAAAATTTATTTAAATCAATTGGTTATGATTGTTTTTGTTCAATACTTATAAAAGCAAGAAAATGAAACGATCATTTGGTTATGTGCCCTTGGTCATATTTTGATAAAATTTCTTTTTTTTAGGTTGATAATTCGCGTCGCGAAAAATATGCTGTTTCTAACCTAATTTAGGTTTTTTCCCCACTTGGGGTTTTATATTTGGAAATAGGCATTGTGCTTATTTCTTTTTTAGTCAAAGTCAAAGAGGAAACAATGCTATGGTTATGCAACATGCTAAACCAGGCAGGGTGGCACTTGCCGTTATGGGCGCATTGCTTGTAACTGCACTACCTGCAAAAATGTCTCATGCTGAAGGGTTTATTGATGACTCAACCTTAAC
>JAEYFY010000174.1 GCA_023454395.1 Pseudomonadota bacterium | reverse complement strand
AATACTAAATATTAGTTTTAGATAAATATCTATTAGAGGATTTTATTATGATGAAAGCGGTTATCCCTGTTGCTGGATTAGGTACTCGTATGTTACCTGCAACGAAATCAATTCCTAAAGAAATGCTACCTATTGTTGATCGCCCTTTAATTCAATATATTGTTGAAGAGTGTGCTCAGGCAGGCGTTGAGGAAATTATTTTAGTTACTCACTCTTCTAAAAATTCAATTGCGGATCACTTTGATACCAGTTTTGAATTAGAAAATATGCTGGAACAGCGTATTAAAAATAAATTATTAGAAGAAGTGCGTTCAATTTGCCCTGACAATGTCAAAATTGTCCAAATTCGCCAAGGGCATGCTTTAGGTTTAGGTCATGCAATTTGCTGCGCTCGTCCCGTTATTGGCAATAATCCATTTATTGTTTTACTGCCTGATGTTTTATTAAATGCACATTATTGCGATCCTCAACATGATAATTTATCCGCAATGATAAAACGTTTTGAAAAAACAGAACGTAGCCAAATTATGGTTGAACCTGTGCCAATGAGCCAAGTGCAACAATATGGTGTTGTAGATTGCCAAGGTGTTTTCTGTCCTCAAGGTAATTGGGCGCCTATTCGTCGTATCGTGGAAAAACCAAATCCTGAAGATGCGCCTTCTAACCTTTCTGTTGTTGGCCGTTATGTTTTCTCTGAAGCTATCTGGGAATTATTAGATGGTCTACCTGCTGGTGTGGGTGGTGAAATTCAATTAACAGATGCAATTGATTTATTATTGAAAAAAGAAGTCGCTGAAGCATATACCTTAGTGGGTAAATCACATGACTGTGGTAATAAGCTAGGATATATGAAAGCCTTTGTTGAATATGGGCTTTATAATTCGGTGTTAAAAGAAGAATTTTCTTCTTGGTTGCAAGACTTTTGTGAAAAAACATTGTTACCCAAAACAGAAGTCATAGCAGAAGATGAAGCCAGTGAAGCACAAAAGATAGTTGCTATCTTTTGAGTTTATATTGAAATAATATGCAATATGCCGACTGAAATAAAATGACGGTCGGCAATAGCAGGAGAGAAAGGTAATGTCTTTTTGGTACTTATCTCGTTGTCATTATCTATTTTCTACTTTTTTTATTTTAGGTTTGTTGCTTATGGTTTCTCCTTCAATACAGGCAGCAGATACTCAAGTAGGATGGCAACAGTTTAAAGAGCGCTATATCCAGAATGATGGACGAGTTATAGACAGCGCTAACAAAAATATTTCACACTCTGAAGGTCAAGGCTATGGCATGTTAATGGCTGTAATGAGTGATGATCATAAAACATTTAATAAGTTATGGCGCTGGACAGCCGCTTCCCTTTATCGTGGCGATTTAGGCTTATTTAAATGGCGTTACGAGCCTGAAAATAGTGAACATACCCCTGATCCTAATAATGCAACGGATGGTGACATCTTAATTGCATGGGCATTATTAAAAGCGGGTGAGAAATGGAATGATGAAAGTTATCTTTCAGCTTCTGATTCTATTCAACACGCTATTTTGGAACATACTTTAGTTAAGACAAAAAATTATACTGTACTTTTACCTGGTATTAATGGCTTTAAAACACCAGAAGAAATTATTATTAACCCATCCTATTTTATTTTCCCTGCATGGAAAGATTTTTACCGTACAAGTAAAGATGTTCGTTGGAAAGCGTTAATTAATGATAGCCAGTCTTTACTTAGAAATATGCGGTTTGGTGAATATCAATTACCAACAGACTGGGTCAGTTTGTTTCCAGATGGAAAGATAGAGCCTAGTGAAAAATGGCCTGCACGATTTAGCTTTGATGCAATACGTATTCCGCTGTATTTGGCTTGGGCGCGTGATGAATTAGCGTTACAACCTTTTGTGCAGTATTGGCAGCAATTTGATCGTTATAAAACTCCTGCTTGGGTAAGTATCGATGCTCAAGAGCGTGCTGAATATAACCTCACTCCTGGTATGATGGCAGTGAGAGATTTAACGATGAAAACACCTATTGAAGATGTCGATTTAAGTAAAGATACGGATTATTACTCTTCAGCTTTACACTTATTAGCGGCATTTGCTCAAAACGGGCAATAAGTATATTTAGTTAATTTGAATAATAGATAGCTTAAATTCCTTTTAATACAGAGAGGCATTAAGTTATCTATTTTTTTATATCGATGGTGATAAAAAATATTTTTCTAAATTATTTATACTTATTCAAATTTTATAAGTTAATTGTATTTCGTTATCTCTATTTGTTTATAACGTTATGTTATTTAAATAATAAATAAACTTTAATCTATGATCTAAGAATAATTTATTTAATACTATTTATGCTAAAGTTATCTCAATAACTTGATAATGTTATTAATATAATTTCTCATCAACAATAGAGGTGGATAAATGAAAGTTTCAGCACGCAATCAGTTAGTCGGTAAAGTTGTTGATATTATTGAAGGTGCAGTTAATAGTGAAGTGATTTTATCTTTAGCACACGGTGAGAAACTGGCGACAATCATCACCAAAGAAAGCTGTGAAAGCTTAAAGATTAAAAAAGACGGTGAAGCTATTGCCATTATTAAAGCGCCATGGGTTGTTTTGGCACTACCTGATTGTGGTTTAAATTTCTCTGCACGTAATCAATTTGCAGGTAAAGTCACTCAAATCGCACAAGGTGCCGTGAATTCTACGGTACATTTAGAAACAGCTAAAGGCTTAGCGCTGACTGCTGTTATTACAAATGAAAGCTTACAAGAGATGAAGCTGGCAAAAGGCAGTGAGGTTTTAGCATTAGTGAAAGCCTCTAGCGTGATTGTTGCCACACGCAAATAATCAAGATGCTATTCTTTTAAAATAAAAAAAGAGGCTAAACGTTAGCCTCTTTTTCATTATTGATATTGCTTGTTTTTTTAGATTTATAATCCCGATCACCTTTTATGCAAGGTCACTAAAATTATTTATCAGTATCACCCGCGACTTTCAGTTTGTCATAGATATAATTTTTATAACTATTAACTAATTTTTCGTCTTCGCAGTCATTTAATTTACCTTCACATAAGTGGCGCATTTGAATGTTTGCTTTGTAGAAAGGGGATAATGGCAAACGAGCGCGCTCTAAGATCATACCACCTAAGAAGCTAATATCCGTTAGTTCACCCGTTGTTATTGGCGCACCTTGCGACAGATTATCTCTTAAGGTGAACTGAGTAATATACGCAGGGTTATTAAACGGTGACTGGTAATTTTTTAGCTCAATATTGGGTTGATGATCACCAAAATAGAGGAACATCGTCGGCTTTTCTCTTTGTGCAACAAAATGAGAGAAATCTTTAATAGCCGGATCGCTAGTGATGATTTTTTCCATATAGTGGCTAAATTTACCCGGAGCATTACTGCTTTCTGTATGACCTGTAATTTGGTACATATCTCGGTGTGATTCATCATAAGGACCATGCTCATACATGGTTAATGAGAATATAAACAGTGGCTTGTCAGTCCGTTTTTTCAGTACCTCTTCAACGTAACCCAGCATATCTACCGTTGATATTTTCCAGAGATTTTCTTCTAATGTTCCTGGGTAGCCAAGCTCTTGAGGTTGAATAATCTCATCAATACCCATTTTTTCATAAGCGTAACCAGCATGGTAAGCACTACGATTAAATGGAGTGAGTAACACCGTGTAATAACCTTCAGCTTTTAGTTGGCGGAATAAACTCTCATTAAGTTTATCGACAACAAAATAGAAGACGGAGTTTTTACGCGCACCAAAATCATCGGTATTTAACCCTGTTAATACCGAAAATTCAGAAAGCCAAGTACCACCGCCAAAGGTTTGTACTCGTAATGGGCTTTGCGCACTGACACCTTCATCTTTTTGGAACATAAATAAATCAGGCAGTGCAACACTTGTATCAAATTGATAAATATGAGGATTAACCGTCGATTCTTGTAATAAAACGATAATATCAGGTTTTATATCTGTCTGTGTTTCAGGTAATACGGTTTTGTCTGCTTGTTCAAGGAAGTAATCTGCATTTTCATTGAAATAAGGAGGGTGATAAGCCGTTTGGTAACCAGACATGATTAAATTAGTAACCGTACCTCGTCCTCCTGGAAGTGTACCTTCCCATTCAGCTTGCCATTTTTCCACGGTGAAATGCAGAGTGGTAAACCCAATGACCATTAAGAGTAAACTACTTATACGCAAGGCGGGGCGTGATTTTTTGGAAAAACGCCAAGCAATAAACATATTGATAAGAAGCCATATTAGCATCGCAACCAATGCAACGCCGGCCTCCCAATAATGACCTAATGTCCCTAAGTTAGAGCTATCAAAAGCTAAATTAAAGTCAGAGAACATTAATGTTTCTTTGTAATAATGGACTTTGATTTGATTAATAAACTTAGTTATCAGGAAGAGTGTGCCTGTGGTAATAACCGAAAATAAGACACGAGCTGATAAAATAAAGCAAAGAGAAAAAAGAATAAAATACACACCGACGGAAAGTAGTGCAGTATAAATAAACGTTGCTTTCTCAAAAACAATAAAGAGTGAGGCAATAAGAATAAGTGCAAGATAAACACTTCCTAATATTTTTTTCATATCTCTTCCGAGTATAGCGATAAAGAATAAAGGGGATATTTTACAAATATTGTAGGCGATAACCTTAAATAGGCTAAATAACTTTATTTAGCCTAAGTTAAAATCAGGATTTAGAATAACCCTTTGTCTCGTAAAATATGAAGATCTTTTTTGCGACGAGTAAAACCGGTGCGGTCAAAATACTCTAAGATTTGTACTGCTAATTTACGCCCAACAGATAACTCATCACGGAAATCCGCAGCGGTGACACTGCCATTACTTTCATTATATTTCACAATGATAGACGCAAATTTTTCTATTGTTTGGTGTGTATAGTAGCGGTCGGCAATAATCGGAATAATTAAACCTAATTGTGCCGCTTTACGTAACAATGAGCGGATCACTTTCTCATCATTTTTCATTTCATCAGCGAGATCACGTACCCACCAAGGTTCAGATTGCTCAAAATAGACTTTAGCATTTTGCCATAGCGCATCTTGTTCTGGAGAAAAAGCAAGACCATGAGTTGGAAGATGAAGCCAACCACGACTTTGGCTAATAGCACCTTCTTTACGTAATTGATCAATTAAGTGATAGACCAATTCATCATGATAAGTCGGTAGTGCCATCCGTTTTAAACGAGAACGACCCACGCCCATTTGATCATTATGTTGTTGATGATATTCCTCAAGCGTATCGAGTAATTTCTGTTTTGCGTTATCCGCATTCTCTTTAGAAAGAATAACGCCAGCAACACTGACTAAGTCAAAGGTTTCTAATAACTGAGCCAGCGCACTTTCAGTTAATTGTTGCGCCCAAGAAAACTGACTTAGAGATAGCTCACCTTTTGGTAAACATAACGCTAAATTCGCACTGGCGCTGCCTGCATTATCGAGTTGGTGTAACCAAGTTAAGAATTCTGCTTGTCGCTTGCCTCTACGTGGCGAGTGTAAATATAAGACTTTTGCTGCGGCTAAGGTGCGTTGCGCACTGATATTACGCAAGATAAGTCTGTCGTTATCCACCAGCCAAAGGGGATTATCAAGAATAAGCTCGGCTAACTGTGGTGTTTCATTAGCATCATTTAAAAGAGCAACACGACCCGTAATATGACGTGTACCGTGGTGAATATGTACTGGCTGCCAATGCTTTAAAGGTTCATCCGCAATTAAACTGACTAATATTTTATGAGATTGATAGTTAGGTGCTTGAGAAAGCAGCCAGTCACCACGAGAGACGTTTTCTTTACTGACATCACCTGTGATGTTAATTGCAATACGATGTCCTGCACCCGCACGTTCTACGGGCTGATTTTGAGCATGTAAGGCTCTTATTCTTACTGGTTTATCTGCACCCGTTAGCCAAAAGGTATCACCAACAGAAATTTGTCCCGCAAGCGCAGTACCTGTGACAACTAATCCCGCACCTTTAATGCTAAAAACACGGTCTATGGCTAAACGAAAACGCTTATGCCATTGAGGATGTTGTTGTTCTTGCTGATGTAGACCAACCAGATAGTGGCGAAGCTCTGGAATTCCTTCCCCTGATGGGGCTGAAGTGACAAAAAAGTTAGGTTTTTGCCAGCCTAAATTGGCTAACATATCCATTGTTTGTAAACGAACTTCTTCAATTCGTTCTGGGGTAACACGATCGGCTTTGGTGAGAATAACGGTAACTTGAGGACAGCCAGCAAGACGTAAAATAGAGATATGTTCGATGGTTTGTGCCATAACGCCATCGTCACAAGCCACAATTAATAGCGCATGAGAGATCCCTCCGACACCTGAGAGCATATTTGACAGGAATTTCTCATGACCGGGAACATCCACAAAACCAATTGAAGTTCCATCGTCTTGACGCCAATAGGCATAACCTAAATCAATGGTCATGCCTCGTTTTTTCTCTTCAGGTAAATGAGTAGTATCTACCCCAGTAATGGTCTGTATAAGTGTGGTTTTTCCGTGGTCTACGTGACCTGCTGTCGCAAAAATCATAGTAAAAGTGCCTGTATTAATGCATTTTCATCCTCGAGACAGCGCAGATCAAGCCACAGGCGACCATCAGTAATTCGACCAAT
>JAEYFY010000101.1 GCA_023454395.1 Pseudomonadota bacterium | reverse complement strand
TCTCTACTTATTAAAATGATCCTTTGAAAAAGTAGCTTTTTTCTTTTTTGGATCTGTTAGAATATTCATCATGGTTATGTTGATTTAATAAGGAAATCACAGTGGAATTTCACCACGACGATCAGGATTTAACGCCTGAAACATCGCTAGTCTTGCCTGAAAAACAAGCAATATTGGATCTGAATGCAACATTCACCTCGCCTGCTCATACTAATCCTGCAATGGCATATTTAATGAGTTTAGGTTCAAAACGTAGTCGTCAAACAATGGGATCGTTTCTAACTATTGTTGCTAAGATGATCGGTTTCTCTTCTCTTAAAAATTGCCAATGGGGAGCACTTCGTCGTCACCATATTCAAGCAATTATTGATATGTTGTCTGATGCCAATAAAGCCCCTGCCACTATCAATACTTATCTTGCCGCATTAAAAGGTGTCGCTTTAGAAGCTTGGGCAATGAAACAAATGGATACTGAAAGTTATCAGCATATCCGCCAAGTTAAATCAGTAAGAGGAAGTCGGTTACCCAAAGGTCGAGCGCTAACTAGCAGTGAAATTCGTGCGTTATTTAGAAGTTGTGAAAAAGACAATTCATCAAAAGGTTTAAGGGATGCCGCAATATTAGGTGTGCTATTAGGTTGTGGATTGCGTCGCTCAGAAATTGTGGCTCTAAATTACGAACATATTCAGTTTCGTGATCAAGCCTTTATTGTCAGAGGTAAAGGTAATAAAGAACGTATGTCTTATATGCCTGATGATACTTGGGATCGTGTTCAATTATGGATCGATGAAATAAGAGGTACTCAAGATGGCGCCCTTTTTACTCGAATTCGTCGGTTCGATGATGTTACTGATGAGCGAATAACAGACCAAGCGATTTACTATATTTTAGAAATACGCCAACAAGAAAGTGGTATTGATAAATTTGCTCCCCATGATTTAAGAAGAACCTTTGCTTCAGCAATGCTTGATAACGGTGAAGATATTGTCACGGTAAAAGATGCTATGGGACATGCCAGTATTATGACAACTCAGCGTTATGATAGACGTGGAGATGATCGACTAAGAAAAGCGGCTCGACATTTACGTTTTTAGTTTTTACTCTGAAAAATACCCAATTTAATAAATTAAATTGGGTATTTAAATTAAGCTTATTTTTATAACATGCTATTTTGCTGTTATTTTGTGGTGGTTTATCTGAAAGGTGGTTCGTTAAACGTTCTTAACTTACGAGAATGCAGTTTATCTTCTTCTTCTTTTAATAGCTCAATCGCTTGAATACCAATTTGCAGATGTTCTGATACTGCACCTTCATAAAAATGATTAGCCTGACCAGGCAATTTAATTTCACCATGTAACGGTTTATCTGATACACACAATAAGGTGCCATAAGGAACGCGAAAACGATAACCTTGAGCAGCAATTGTGGCACTTTCCATATCAACAGCGACGGCGCGACTTAAGTTAAATCTTCTCGCTGAAACGGAAAAACGTAATTCCCAGTTGCGATCATCCGTTGTAACAACAGTTCCTGTTCTTAATCTCTGTTTTATTTCATGCCCTGGTTTACCGCTGATCATCTTCGTAGCATCATAAAGTGCTCGTTGCACTTCAGCAATATTTGGGATAGGAATATCAGGAGGTAAAACGTCATCTAAAATATGATCATCACGTAAATAAGCATGAGCTAACACATAATCACCAAGTTGCTGGCTCTCACGTAATCCCCCACAATGACCAATCATTAGCCAAACATGAGGACGTAAAACCGCTAAATGATCGCAAATTGTTTTCGCATTTGAAGGACCAACGCCAATATTCACTAATGTTATTCCGGGACCTTCTTTAGCAATTAAGTGATAGGCTGGCATTTGATATTTCTTCCAAGTTAAATCAGAAATTAACTTTTCAGGATCAACCGTTTCTGCCGTAATTTGCTGAAACCCCGCACAAGAGAGTGCGCAATATGCACTATTTTTATCTGCAACTTGTTCACAAGCCCAACGAACAAACTCATCAACATAACGATTATAGTTTGTATATAAAATATAAGGTTGAACATCTTCGGGTAATGTTCCCGTATAATGTTTTAAACGTGCTAATGAAAAATCAGTACGCAATGCATCAAAATGAGAAAGAGGTAAAATATCCCTATCACTGATTAAACCATCAGTAATTTCATCACCAATTTTAGACAAATCAGTAGTAGGAAAGTATTTTGCTAAAGAGGCACTCATTTTTCTATCAAAACCAATGCCTGTACCATCAATCACAAAAGGATAAGGAATTTCTTGTTTTGAAGCAGTTACTTCAAAAGTGGCATGGTAAGCATCAGCAATAAGTTGCAGTTGTTCTGACAGATAATTTTCAAATAAAGCCGGATTAGTAATCGTGGTAGAATAATTACCTGATTTTGATAATCGACCATAAGCACGCGTTTTATCTTCTGTTTTAACTTCACCATACCAATGTACAGTTAATTGAGGGTAAGCAAATATCCCTTCAGCTCTTTGTTTTATATCTGGTAATTTTCCATCTTGAACATAATCAATAATGGCATTGCGTAATGCATCAACAGCATTTTGATATTGTTGTTTTAACTCATTAATAATTCTTTGAATTTCTGGGTTGTGAGGTTGTGACATAAAAAGAGCCTCTTGTTTATTATTGGTCTGTCTACATAATAGCAAGAAGCTCTGTTTAGCCCAAAGGATAAGATTAATAAAATCTATATGAACATTCTCCATCTAACGAGACTAGCTCTCCTTTATATAGTTTTAGCGTAATATCAATTTTATCTTCATTAATTATTTTATCTCTATACAATAGATCTAGGAATTTTTCTCCTAGATTTGGTTCTTTCTCATTTAGTTGGCTTTTTATCTCTTGGATTTTTTTATTTAAACTTTTATCATCATTTTGTTCGAAACTATTATTAGTAACAACCATATCATATATAAAATTATATAACTTACTTTCAAATGGTTTAGCCAAAGTAATATTGTGATTTACTTTATCATTGCTTTTTTTTAAATATTTTATTTTTATTTCAATTAGATCATCAGAAAGACTTTTTATACTATAAATTTTTTCTTGCTTAACAATATTGTCGCCTGAGAAAGATGTTGTCAATGTGTAGTAATCAAAAGCAGTATTATATGATTTAATTAGGGTGATACCTTCTTGATTTAGTAAATAGCAAATTGCCTTTTTATTTTTCTCTGAGAGACCTTTTATTAAAAATTCAAATTGTTGCATTGCCTCTTCTTGATCTTTACTTTTTACTTTTTCACCATTTACAATATAAGTATCTCTATTTATATCTTTTCTTAGTGCCTTTTTTATATCTAAATTAGTATTACTCTCATCTACAGTCTCGTTTACGCGCTGGCTTATTGCATAAAAGTCAACTTGATTAAAGTTACTTTTATTCAGCTCTAAGTCTATTTCACCCGTACTTATTTTCTTATCTAATTCAAGATATAACTCAGCAAAAAGTAGATCATTACATTTATTTTCACTCTCATTTTGATCTAGCTTTTCATATAGATATTTTAATGCGGTTTCATTGGAAAAAATTGATGAATGTCGATTAAAAGCATTAATTATTATTGATATTTTATTAAGCTGTTTATTGTCTATATCCTTTATAAAAATATTATAATTATCGATTAAAATCGTAATATCTTTATTATTCGGATTACTGAAACTAGCATCAATAGTAATTTTTATTCTTTCTTTATATGCCTCTGAAGCCATAGATTTTAGCATTAAAACATGATATACCATTTTAAAATGGTTTTTATCGTCAAATTGCTCTTTAGATACAATATTCTCAATTATTTTTAGTGCTTTTTCTCTTTTGTTTGATTGGAACCAATCTTTTATTTTAGCCCATAATGACATAACATCTTTTGTTTTTTCTCCTTGTGATATTTTTAATATTTGTGAAGTAGAAATATCATTTCGACCAATTTTCATACTCATCATAACTTCCTCTTAAATCAACCATATAATAATTAAAATTATATTTAAGAGAAGAACATTTTTATTGAAACTATTCTATAAAAAATCACCCAATATAAATCATATTAGTCGTATTTCTTTAAATTTATGGAATTAAAAAACTTAATACGATCGGTAAAGTAATAGCTGCAATCATTGTTTGGGAAGTAATTATCCCTGCCATAAGTTCAGAATCTCCCCCTAATTGTCGAGTTAAAATATAAGAAGTAGGAGCAGTTGGAATAGAAAAGAAAATAACGAGAAGTATTGTAACAAGTGATGATAAACCTAAAAAGTAGGCGACGCTATAGGCGATTATTGGCACAATAAGTAAACGAGTAATCGTATTAATACTAATCATTTTACTTTCTGCTTTTAGTGTTGATAAATGTAATGCCGCACCAATACAAATAAGCCCCAAGGGTAAGCTGGTTGCTGCTAGCAATTTGAGAAATTGATCGCTACCAAAAGGAAGCCCCATTCCTGACAGATTTATTATGATCCCAATAACACAAGAGATAATTAAAGGGTTTTTTATGATAGGAAATATCAATTGACGCAAAGTCACATTTTGCCCTGCGGTTAAGCAAAGTACTGAAGTGACATTTGATAGAGGAACCAGTGTTGCTAATATCAAGGCGGCGATCCCCAAACCTTCAACACCAAATAAATCAGCGACAATGGCTAAACCTAAATAGGTGTTAAATCGAATATTGCCTTGAACGATTGCTCCAAAACGTCCAGCTGGCCAACCTGTGATTTTTTTCAAAACAACACATAATACTGTAACAATAATCACTACAGAAAAAATAGCCCCAGCTAAGTGAGGTAATTGAGGATCAGATAAAGGTGCATTTGCCAAACTATTAATTAGTAAAGCGGGAAAAAGTAAAAAATAATTTAATTTTTCAGCCCCCACCCAAAACGCAGGCTCAAACGTTTTATTTTTTCTTAAAATTGCACCTAGCGCAATTAACGCAAATAACGGCCATAACGTTAATAACACATTTTGCATAATATTTATCCTAGAGATATTGTGATACTTTACAATATCGCAACATTATGCAAATTGCTATTTCATGTTATTTAATATAAAAGCTAATTCAAAAAATGATAAAAATAAATTTATACCGCATTTTAAGAATAGCTTTTTTTATTATTAGTCTATTATAAAAACCATCCATTTAAGATGGTTAAAATACAAACAACTAATCTAAATCAATGTACATGCGGTAACAATGCAAATTTGCTTTCGCTAAATCAGAATAATAATCACGTTCTTCTAATGCTTTAAAACCCTGCTTTAAATAAAATAATACCGCATTAGGTGTTGCATCTAAAAATAACTTAGATTGCCCTCTCTTAATTGCTTCATGTTTAAGTTGTTTTAAAATTAGTCCTGCGAATCCTTTCCCCATATATTCAGGTAATGTAAAAATAGCTTCAGCAAAACCCGTTTTAACATCTAAAAAACCCGAAGTAACAGGAATATTATATTCTTTATAATCAATCACATAAAATGGATTATCAATAATAGCTTGCCGATATCCTTCAGGCATTTCATCAGGAGTCCAAGCGGCTAAAATCTCTGATGGATAAACATTCTCACAACCAAATCGCAGTGCTTGATTTCGTAAATACCACAATCTTTTGGCTTCCTGTGGTTCAGCGAGTCTAAGTTGAATCATACTCATTTCCATCTTATTCATTAGAATTAACAGCCTCAAATTAGTGAAATAATTTATTCTAATAATGCTTTTTAAATTTTAATTTTTTAGTGTTACTTTTTTTAAGAGCGTGATATGTTTTTGAAGAAGGAATAATGTAAGGAAATCTCATGTTTAATTCAATATTGCCTTCATCAATAAGAAAAACCTCCTCTTTTGTTGCTGGTTCTCCACTTCCTTTTTATTATCGCTTCATCTCGAGTGCAATTAGAGAAATCTACTTTTCCAAAGTCTCACTTATTTACCATAGTAGATCTCAAGCTGAAAATACACATCCAAAGTTAATTCTATGTAGTCATCGGAACAGTGCTTTTGATGGTTACATTGTATTAAAAGCATTTTCTAACATTCAAGCTTTGGCTTCAATTCAATTATTGAATAGTCCTTTAATGAGAAGTTTTTTTACGGGTATTCCCGTAGTCAGGAAAAAGGATAGACAACGTTTAGGTATAAATGCAAATATATTTTCAAGCCCTTCAGATGCTGCAATTGCACATATAAAGGCGGGTGGTAATCTACTCTTATTTCCAGAAGGCAGTAGTGAGTGGGGTTTCCAACCATTGCCTTATCAACGAGGTGCCGCGAGGATTATTAGAACCTTGATCAGTGAGGGAGTAGTTTTTGATATTATTCCTATGGGATTGTTTTATATAGCCCCAGATAAATTCAGTTCAAAAGTAGAAGTTTATATTGGTGAGAATATTTGTATAAATTCACAAAAAGGTAATTTGTCAATCAGAGAATGGGAGCAAAATATACATACAGAAGTTTCTACATCACTAAATAAAATTTCTGTTAACTGTCCAAATATTGATATTTTTGAGAAAGCATCTTCCTATGCTTTTAATAAAAATAAGAATGGTAAATCTTATGCTGAATCCTTTATTGATTATCAAAATAATCCATTCAAATCAAATAATGATAATCAGAATATAGAAAATAATTCTCAATATTCTATATTAATTTGGCGTTATATTTCATTTTTATTTATGTATATTTTATTTCCAATATTATTATCCTCACTTGTTGCATCTCATTTTGCTGATGCCCGTAATACTATTAGCTTTTTTAAAATACTAGGTGGTGCAATAGCAACTGCAATTTGGTTTCCTATCTTAGTCATACTCCTATTCTTTTTCCCCATGTTTATTGGTATAAGTTTAGTCAGTGCACTATTCGGTTTTATCTTAATAAGGAAGAAAGGCGCTCAAATATGTTAACCACGAAAGCCAGGATGCTTTTTAACCATTTATTTTCTCTACAACTGTTTATTATTTGGGCCTTAGGAACGTATGGAAGTTGGTTGACAAATGCGACAGAAATGTTGATACCCATATTTTTAGGCTTCTTTTTATGGGTATTGCTCATTTTTGTTGGATATAAGACACAACAAGCAACCTCTCATTCTAGATTCTATTGGTTTGGTTTATTACAACTGATTGTTTGTTGGACTATATTCCCTCTGTTTAAATCGATTCGCTATGGTTTATACCAATGGAGTTTTGATAACATCTTATATAATCTAGACAAATTCTTATGGTTTGGAAAAAGTTTGCCAGAATGGGCAATTTCTTTACAGTCTGGTTGGTTAAGTGAATTTCTCTCTTTTTGCTATTTTAGTTTCTACTTTTTAATTATTGGCAGCGCCCTTTTCTTCTTTTTTAGCCGAAATAGCATACTAACTAAAAACTATTTTTTCGGCTTAATGCTAATGTATTTTTGGGGTTTTATTGGTTACTTCGCTATCCCTGCGGCGGGTCCTTACTCTGCTTTTCCTTCTGATTTTAACTACCCTGTTTACTCTGGTGCCATGACATTATTTCTAACTGATCTTGTTGATAAAGGAATTACAGGAATGGATGTTTTTCCTTCATTGCATACAGGGATCACGCTTTATATTGTTGGTTTTTTCTATTTTTCAGGTTATCGAAAAATAGCGTACTGCTTGTCTCCTATCTTAATAGGACTTGTTTTGGCAACTGTCTATTTGCATTACCACTACGGCATTGATGTTATTGTCGGTGCATTACTTGCATTATTAGTGCTTTACATCACTTGTAAAAATAATAAGGTCGAATATGGAACTCATTTATAAAATTAACGAGCCTATTGCTTCTGAAGTCTCTATTAGTGGAGGTAAAGGCGCGAGTTTAGCAAAAACAATTCAGTCATTGCCTGTTCCTGATGGTTTAATTCTATCTTGCCAAGCTTATCAGTTATTTATCACACCATTACTACCTGAAATTAGCCGCTTATTATCAGAAAAAAAGCAAGAAATTGAAGCCGTTAGTCAAAATATTCGCCACTTAATTTTACAATCACCTATGCCAGAGGACTTAATTCATTCTTTAAGTTCAAAATTAAATGAGCTTCAATTAAATAATACCGCGTTGGCCGTAAGATCTTCTGGAACATTAGAAGATATGCCAGGAGCCGCCTTTGCAGGGCAACACGATACTATATTAGGTATTAAAACGTTGCCTAATTTATTAGATGCTATTCGCCAATGTTATGCATCTTTATGGCACACACACGTTATGCTCTATCGTCAGCATTTAAATTTACCCCATACTCAAGCATCGATGGCTGTTGTGTTACAAAGAATGATTAACGTCCAAGAAAATGAAGCGGCAGGTGTCGCTTTTTCTGTTGATCCGGTTCAAGGCTCTCTTTCAACTGTATTAATTAATGCCGCATTTGGATTAGGTGAAACCGTCGTTGCTGGTGAAGATCCTGTTGATGAATTTATTATTGATAGAAAAAGTTTCGCGTTAAAACAAGAAACGATTGCTCAAAAAATAAATGCCATTGTTATGGTTGATAATGGTACTAAAATCTTACCCCTCAGATCTGCCCAACAATCCATATCTTCATTAACAGCAGAACAATGCAAACAAGTTGCGGAACTTGCTATTTCAGCAGAAAAATATTTTGATTTTCCACAAGATATAGAATGGGCATTTCATGATGGAAAATTGTGGCTTTTGCAATCACGCAATGTGACACAAATTGCCCCTATATGGACAAGAGAAGAATCGGCAGAAAGATTCCCTAATCCTATCACGCCATTAACATGGGATATGTGTGAAGCTGGTTTTCACTCATCATTAAACTTTAGCCTTAATCTTATGGGGCTTCCTTCATTTAATGGTAAATGGTTCGGGATGCAAGATTATTATATTTATGGCAACCAAAATGCGGTTTCCTTGTATAGTAATCGTCTCCCTACATCGATGATGAATGATTTACCTACCCTATTAAAATCTTTGCCCGAAATTGCACAAAAATTCAGTTGGGTGCAGGAATTGCCTATTACTTGGATGCGTGACTTAGATAAATATTTAATCTCTATTGGTGCATTGATGAATGAACCATTGCAAGATAAAAGTTTGCCTCAATTATGGGATTATGTGCAAAGAATTAATAAGTTAGGTGCTGATTACTTTTTACCTAATATTGCCATATCGTTAACTCAACGCTCACTCTATTCCGCATTGATGGCATTGTTAAAACTCTTCTTTAAAGAAGAAAAATATGCACATACCGCGTTCGATAATTTAATAGCTATGTCTGAAACTAAAACTGGACAAGTGAATGCGGAACTTTGGTCTCTTTCTCGTTATGTGCGTCAGCATCCTCAACTGCTAAAACTTATAACATCCATTGTCCCTGAAAGTATTATGCAAGAAATTGAGGTATGTGATCCTCATTTCCACCAGCAATTTACTTTATTCTTAGCTAATCATGGCCATAGAGAATTAGATTTTGATGCATATCATCCTACTTGGTTAGATGCCCCACATATTGTATTAACTCAAATTAAAGCAATGGCAGACTTAGCAGATGATAAACAAACCGATGATCCATTAGGTAAAAAAATTCTGCAGTCAGAAACAGAATTTTCAATTATCTCTGATGCACCTGAAGAGTTGCGCTTTTTCTTACAAGAGATTATTCGATTAGCTCGAGTTTATACTGCACTTGATGACTTAGAGCATTATCAAACAACTCGATTAGCCCTACCTATGCGTCGCGGACTAAAAGCATTAGGAGAACGATTGGTTATTCGTAGCGTCTTAGATTGCCCAATGGATATTTATTTTGCTAATGAAAAACCTTTAGCTGATGCAATTCTTGCAGATAATCCCACTGACTGGAATCAGTTACGTCATCATATATATCAAAATAAGGCTGGATATCTAAAAGCAAAATCAGTCACACCACAATGGATCTATGGTGAGGATAGTTGTAATGCGCTAAATACAAATGAGCATCAATTAAAGGGGCTAGCTGGTAGTGCCGGTATTGTTGAAGGTGAAGTTTATCTGGTTTATGGCCCAGAGAATTTTGCTGAATTTCCGCAGAATGCTATTTTAGTTGCAAGAACAACTAACCCTGCTTGGACAGCCCTCTTTTATCGTGCATCTGGCATTATTACAGAAAGTGGCGGACCATTATCTCATGGTGCGGTTACTGCTAGAGAATTAGGATTGCCCGCAGTCATGGGAGTACGTAATGTTCTAAATATATTAAATAATGGGCAAAAAGTAAGGGTTGATGGGCAAAAAGGTATTATAGAGATCTTATCTTGATTATTAGATAAATAATGCCGATTAAGTAAAAAAGCATCTAACAGATGCTTTTTCTGCTTAATCTACTTACTTTTTAGTTATTTATTTCACTATTATTTTCTTTTGAGTCTTTATTGATATCAACTTTATAAGCGGATGGTGCTAATAAAGCAACCAGCCCAGTTATTAATAAAATAGAAATCCACACTATAAACATAGATGGTGCATTAAATAACAAGTATGGTGTTAAGAAAATAGGACTAGCCGTTAAAATAAGTGAAATAATAACAGGATAGCCTATACCTATATCTCTTATTCGTTGGGATAAAATAAGTGTAAATATGTAGACTTGTACTATTAAAAACACTATTTCCATTAGACCATATGATGTAAAAGAAAATTGATAGTAAAAATAATTTTCAGTAATTAACTCGATGTTTTCGGGATAAAGCTCTATATACCATCGATCAGCTAAGTTTTCTGCAATAAAAAAGAAAATTGACCAAGCAATCTCTAGACCTAAAAAAGAGAGTCTCCCACGTCTTTGTTGTTTCCATTGATAAGCAAGTTTAGCTTGCATAATAAATCCCTTCATTTTTAAATAGTAATCTTTTTATCATAATACACTTAATATCTTTCTCAAAATAATGTATTGGCTTTTAGATGAAAAAATCGCCCTTTTATCAATTAAATAAAAGGGCGAGTCATTAAAATAAATCTCTTCAAATATAAATTAAATTATTATCGAACTTGTTTATTGACCCATTTAATCTCTTCATTAGTGAATCGAATATTACTTTCTTTTGTCGTATCAGTATCTAACAAGATTTTATCTTTAATTAATTTACTGACAGGCACAATAATATTGAAATGGTCACCATTTTTAATGCTATATATTTTTAATGGAATATCATGCACCATTGCAACTGCTCGTAGTTCATTAAACTCATTCCAAAAATAGTCACGCCCTTCAAAATAGAACGTTGGTGTTTTTATTGATTTAATATAGCGATAAACAGAACGGACATTAAACTCTTCTTCGTTATTTCTATCAAAAGGCAATTCAACTATCATATCACCTTCAGCCCTTAATTTAAGATCAGGTATTCCGCCCAAGGAGAAAATAGCTCTAAATTTATCACTATACTCACTCGCTAATAATGCCCGTGTTCCCCCCGTACTATGTCCAACAACATAGATACGTTTAGAGTCAATATAAGGCAGTGATGCTAAATATTCTCTCGCTGATTCTAAATCTTCTAATTCGCCATAAAACATTTCATAACGACCAGGATTGGTATTTTCACCTCGGAAAGATGGGATCATCAACACCATATTAGGATCACGAAAAGTCGCGCCTGTCTGGTCATTATCAACCGGTTTAGGTTGCCAAAAATAATCATCACCACCAATTCCGCCATAGCCTCCATTTAACCAAATTACAGCAGGTAATTTCTTTTTTTTATTTGCTGGAGGTGGTGTTAAATAGGCATACATATCTCCCGGTTTTGCCGGATATTTAATCACATTAAATATTTCTGCCGGTGCTTCCCAAGGCGGATCAATATTATCAAAACTGTCGTTTATAATTTCGGTTTTAAAGCGCTGATGCGCTTCAAATAGGCTTTCATCACGAACTTCAATATCTGCATTAACAGAAAAAGAGCTAGCACATAGCAGAGAAAAAAGTAGCGCAGGAACAACCTGTTTAAAACATATTTTATTTATATTCATATCAACTTCCCTATATATTATTAATTTTGCGTGATAATAGCATAGGTTGTTTAGAGTTGATGAATAGGATTTTAAGGCTAGTAGGAACTAATGCAGAAAAAAGCATCTCAATTGAGATGCTTTAAGCAATATAAAATAATTAATTTTTTTAACGATAATTTACTTATTTTTCAGTCGTGCGAATCAAGTAATCAAAAGCGCTAAGTGAGAATTTTTATACCGACTTAATAGATTGATATAAAAGGATTTAATCAACGTCAATGTCCACATATTGACCACATTTCGGAAAGCCTCTTGCAAGAGAGGCTTTACTTCGATTATTCCAATACCTTTTTACCTATTCATCAATAGTCTAATACCACTCACCCCATTAAAGAATATATTTTCTAACCTAGAGAATACTTTTAGTAAGAATTACAGTTATTGAATAAATAAAAATATCTAGTTAATTACTAATTAATTTTTATTCTTTATCTATCATCCAATCTGAAAAAACATTACAAAATTTATCATATGTATCAGAATCCATAATCTGCTCAAAGTAACGTAAATCAAGTTCAGATATTGGCCATGCAAAATCAGCAATCTCATGATATAGCTCTAAATCGTTTAGGATCATCCAATCTCTAAGAATCCCCATTATTGTCTGTGATTCCGGAAGGACTTTAATTTTATTGGCATAGTCTTCTGGGATAATATCGCTTAATCCTTTTATAGTCGTTACTCCAAAATCATGTAACTCATCTATAACCGTAGAAATATCCACAGAAGCCTCTGGAGTAAACACAAGATTTATATTATTCTTATTTGTCCAGTTTCTCATAAACTCATCTAAGCTAATAATATCTATCGCATGCTCAAGATCACCACTATTTATACCTACATGAATAGATTTTCTATACTCTGTAACTTCTTGAGATAATTCATTGAGTCCTCTATCTGCGATTTCTAGCATTCCAGCATATAAATATAAACGGCGTTCAAGGTCTGGAGGTAACCCTTCTTTAAACTTATAACTATTATCGTGAGCAAGTTCAGCCCACGCATGTTGTAAAATTGTTCTTACTTGAAACTCAAACTTCAAACCTTTAAGCCCATCATTCTCAGGTAAACTAGCTCGCTCATCACCAATATCACAAACAAAATGAACGGAACGATAACCTATTCTATCTACTGATAATTTTTTATCTTGATTACTGGAATTTTCTTTATCGATATTAAAAGCATCTTCAATTATTTTAGAAACTTTTTTTATATCAGATTCAATAAAAACGATAATTCTTATTCCAGATAAATCTGTCATTTCTTTTGATGGTTCTTTATATTTTTTTCTTGCGATTTTCTCTAAAGCACTTTTTTTTTCTTTAGTTCTGCCTGAAACGGATAAGTAATCAACACCTTTTGACTTGAGTAAATTCTCTATAATAGTGACCACTGACTCAGTTAATCTTTCATGGGATGGTTGTACTTCATCAAACCACTTTTCATGTTCAGACACTTTATTTTTCCTTATTCTCAATATTATTATTCATATAAAAAGTTATTAATATTTTAAAATATATTATTTTCTTTATGTGTATCATAATATATTGAAATAGTGTAATCACAATCTCTAAAGTTTTAATCAACAACGCCCGGAACACTCCGGGCATTTTCATTAAATCGCTAATGCCTGTTGGCAATATTTATCAAGATGCGGCTCTACCCGTTCAATCAATTGAGGCTTTGAAATAAACCGCGTTACGGTTTCATGGCTGACGAACGTCGCGCCACAATTGATATTCTGACACTGGTTATAACGTTCTTTGGTATCGGAAGATATTTGCTGACTACTACGAGTATGCGCGGCATGACCACAAACAGGACAAATCATCATAAACGGGTTACCTCTTTATGATGTGGAAATTACCTGTAATTATACATAGGCACTATTCCTTATCCATATCTATCTCACTGCTTTTGACTTCTAATTCTAACGAGGTGGTAAACCCGCTATTGTTCAGGGAATGACTCACCGTGACCAACGTCCAATAGGCTTCATCAATCTCAGGCTTAAATCCGCTCACTTGTACGGGCAGTTCAGGAAAGAGATCTGCACGCCCTTTCGCCAGCGTAATACTAAATGAAGCAACACCCCGCTGGATTTTTTCCCACGCGGCTTTAGCAGCACGTTCGGCATTGGTTTTACTCGCGTAAGTATGAGACAACACCATCACATTACCTTCTTCACCGACAAGGTACTCCCCTTGTTTTTCTTCTTCTTTTTTCGGTTTATCAGTAGTGGGTTTTCTACGGCGAATTTGGGATTGTGTTTTCTCTTGCGGTTTACGGGTATTTAAATAATTGGCAGTCACACCAGTGTAAGCCCCTCTATCCACCAATGAAAAACGGTGCCCATCCCCCACACTCCGGGTGATTTGCACTAAAGGTAATGCTTGACCACTGGCGGTGGCGTTTCCCCCTTGCACCATAAACAGCAAACTCCCGTTTTTAACACAGGCGGTGGCACCGTTTAATTGCCCTAAGCGCGTTAAAAAACTGCCGTCTGACTCATTGGTCTGGTCGATATGTTCAATCTTCACCGCATCCAGACCAGGATCAACTACCGCTGTGATATTATTACGCCCTGCAATGGTTCTAACGATATCGCCTAATGTTTTTTGATGGTAAGACATTTCACGGCGAACATTCAGCGTTGCCCTAAAATCGGCACTACGAGCGCGCAATGTCATTTTATCCGGTACACCTGAATGCTCTATCTCATCGACCGTAAACGAGCCTTTATGAATAAGGTTTTCACCCTGCCAACCAAGATGTAAGGTTAACACCTCACCCCGTTTTGGCATCATTAATGCGCCGTCAGAATCATCTAACTCAATATCAAGCCGGTCAGCTTCAAAGCCCCGATTGTCCGTTAATGAAAGCGAAATTAATCGTCCTTGAATTCTGGCGCTAATATCTTCATCACCAGCAATTAACACAAAAGCCGGCGTGCTACTTTTACCGGTGATCATTTCTGGCAACATTATGATAAAACTCCTTTCATCGCTTCACCGGCACCGTTTGCCATCATGCCTAATTGGTCGTTTAAATCGCCCAACATCTGACTGATGGAGTCATCAACACGCTTTAATGTCAGCGAGAAATCAATTTTTCTGGCGGCACCATCTTGGAAAAATTCGGTGTGGGTACGTTGTAAATCAGTGATCACAAACATGCCGTGAATGGTGCCTGTAATGAAAAGGCACTGCCTAGCGATAATGCGGCTGTCGCTAACATGGCGGTGTGCTTACGGCTGGTGATATTCGCAGGACCCTCAACAATTTCAGGACCATTTTCGCCAGCAATACCAAACTGACCACGGGGAATATAACCGCCTGAATCATACATACCGGCAAAGTTGCTGTTGTAAGAATCTAACGCAGACTGCACTTTCGGATCGGAGGTTTTAGCAAACTCCGGCGTCAGCGCTTCTTTGGCGGCGGTTGCCAATTCCCTAATGCTATTTTTAAAGTCCGTCCATTTGTTTTTGATACCCTGAATAATGGAATCAATCAAGTCACTACCAAATTGCAAAAATTTAGCCGGTAACACTTTGGTATCTTCGACAATCTCATCCCATTTAGTCGATATCGTTGTTTTAAGGAATTCCCATTTTTCTTGGGTGTACTTAACGATTTGATCCCAATTACTATAAATAATTCCGGGTAACGTTTGTGTCATAAAAAAGGTTTTAATGCCTTCCCATATCCCTGAAATTACAGATTTAACAGACGCCCACGCGGTTTTGGTATAGCCGACAATACTATCCCAATGTTTTGCAATTAAGCCCGGTATTGTCCAGTTAAAGAAGATGTATTTAATCCCTTCCCATACTTTTAAAATGGTGTCTTTCAATGCTTGCCATGCAATAGCGGTGCTTGCCATGCAATAGCGGTGCGCTGTTTAACAGACTCCCACACCTTAGTGACATACGGCTCAATCTTATCCCAATTTTTATAAATCAGATAAATAGCCCCCGCAATAGCGGCAATAGCTAACAAAATAGGATTAGCTAACATGGCTTTACCCAACCATAAAAAAGCACTACCCAATAATTTTATCGGTTTTAATAACAGTGTGAGCGCACCACTGCCTTTAATGCCTAAAATTGATAGGCTTAATTTCGCGGCGGCTAATGGCCCTAACATTGCTGCAATGGATAACGAGAGCACACCCAGTGTGGTAATAATGCCCGCAATGGTGAAGCCAACCATAGTCAGTGTTTTAGTCAGTTCAGGGTTTTCTTTCATCCATACACCGACTTTAGAAATCACACGGGTAATACTTTGTGATATCTGACGTAGCGGGCTATCAAAACTGTTTCGTGCGGCGACTCATCATAGCAGTGCGATTTATGTGAAACGAAATATTTTAGTCAGCACGTTTCAGCCTAACCGCTTTCTCTCTAAATTAGACTTTAGCCGGTTTGCGCTCGACTTCTTAACCTTTGGTAATGCCTATCTTGAACGACGTAATAGCATGGCGGGTAATTTATTAAAGCTCACACCATCCCTTGCCAAATATACCCGCCGTGGTGTTGCCGATGATAGTTATTGGTTTGTACGCTATGGCTATGATTCACAACCTTATGAGTTTAAACTCGGTAGCGTGTTTCAGTTATACGAACCCGATTTAAATCAAGAGCTATATGGGTTACCAGAATATCTAGCGTCCACCATGTCAGTGTTACTGAATGAAGCCGCTACCCTCTTTCGCCTTAAGTATTATCGCAATGGTAGCCATGCGGGATTTATTTTATACGTCAGTGACGCCTCACAAAACCAAAGTGATATTGATAAAATCCGTAAAGCAATGCAAAACTCAAAAGGTCCCGGCAATTTCCGTAACTTGTTTATCCACGCACCGAACGGCAAGAAAGACGGCGTACAAGTTATTCCACTAAGTGAGATTGCGGCGAAAGATGAATTTCTCAATATTAAGAATGTCAGTCGTGACGATATGTTAGCAGCACACCGCGTACCGCCTCAAATGATGGGGATCATTCCACAGAATACAGGTGGTTTTGGTGACGTAGAAAAAGCAGCAAAGGTTTTTTTTCGTAATGAGTTGGCACCACTGCAAAGCAAGATATTACAGATTAATGATTGGCTAGGTGAAGAAGTGATTAAGTTTGATAAGTACACATTAGATGATGAGTAACCTCACCGCACAAAGAACAATACCGCCGACACTGGCGGTATTTTTTTACCTGTAAGGTATAAGTATCGGTCTGACTAATAATAGTGATCCAATTAAATGCGCCTACAATCCATTTCCAGCGCATGTAATTTATTTGATATCTAGATAACTTTATCTTGTTTTAATCGCTCTACGTGCTGGAAATTTGCGAGCAATAATGTTTTTAAACCCATCAAAACGCAATCGTGACCCCGCCACGCCCGCGCACTAAATGTATCGGTTTTTATGCAGGTGCAAAACAATGAAAACCTCTCTTCCGAGTATAAAACTATTCATAACTTAATATTATTTTTTTCTTTCATATTAATGCGTATTTTTGCGCTTAAGATCCCAAAAACGACTACTGTAAAAGTATCCTCTTGTTACATTGTTAAATTTATATAATGATAATTAAATATATAAATTTGGAGAATGGAAATGGCTGGCGAAACAGCAAATATTAGCGAAATGGCTGAACTAGTTTCAGAAGAAATATTTAAATGGTTTAAATGGGAGCTTGTTGGCACAACTAATCAAAACTTTAGCTGTATTAAAAAAGAAGAACATAAAAATTCAACAGGTAACCATCCAACTGACGTTGTTTTTAGATATTTTGATCCTTATTTAAATAGGCATGTTTATTTTAATACTGATTTAAAAAGTTATGCTTCTGGCAGCATAACCCCAACCTCGATGAGAAATGCACTAGTTTCTCTTGCTAGAAGCATTGATTGTGCTGAGAGTAGCCGCGAATGGCAAGAAAGATATTGTTACGATAGTGGAAATTACGAGATTAGAGGATTATTATTCGTTTATAACCATGATGATAAATTTGATCAACATTTTTATGATGTTTTTTTTGGGAAAAAGCATAAAAAGAAAAAAAATTTGAAAGAAGATGAGAGTGAACGAGGAATAAATATTGCAAACTTGCCTATTAAAAAAGGTCAAAAGATACATATTATAGAACCAAGAGTCATCAATTACTTAAAAAGTGTAATTACCGACATTAAATCATTATGCTTTGAAAAAAAAATACCTCAAGATAATTATCACTATTATTACCCTGATTTAATTCTCCATAAAGCAAATGGCAATCCAAACGATATGCCAGCAACTATAGAAGCATTAACTGGACCTTTTTTTATTATAAAACATGGACCAGTTATAAGACAATCTAAGAATACAGAAGAAACAATATCAGAGAGTGGGTATGTAATATATTATAATGGAGAAGGTAGTAACGAGTTAGAGTTTATATATATTTTTGATACTTTATCAAAGTTACAGCTTTTAGATGGAAAATCGAATATAAGAATAAGACTAGTAAATCCTAATAGATATCCAGAGATTAAAAGTGTCTATGAAAAAGCCAAAAATAGTTATGCTTTAGAATGGGGTTTCGATGAATATAAAAAAAGTATTATTGACTGTATAGATTTTCATATTATAGATTTTTATAGTTATAAATTTAGCTCAATTGAAATAGGTTGGAGAATATAATGAAAATCGGATTATATAGTGTTACAGATAAAGCTATTTTTGATGCATTAAATCAAAATAAGATAACCAATGAAGAAATGAGAGGTTTATTTTTTAGACGTGGAATATTAATATCAACACAAACACCAAGAAAAACTCTAGCGATTGATTTTTCAAAATATTATCATGGCTATAAAGACTTCCAAAATTTATCTGATATTTTGGGTAGCATAGGAAGAAGAGAAAAAAGTACTAATAGTTTTATAAAAACAAACTTAAATAAAGATGATATAGAATCTTGTATTAAAGATACTCTTAATGAATTAAATAAAGAAGGTGATACAACATCATATTTTATTACATCCAATAGCTTCGAAATTACAATAAAATATGTAAAACTAGACTATAAATTAAGTGAATTTAGACAATCCTCAACTCGAGAAGCTAATATTCAAGTTGAAATATTAAACAATAACGAATATCTACTTAGGTGCCCCCCAAATCCAAAAGCTGAAGAGTTTACTTCTATTCTCGAAGAGAAGATAAAAGAAGAATCTGAAGGAGATATATCTACTGATGTCATCACGTTAGAAAGTGTAAAATCCGCATCAGAAAGAACTAGATTTTTCACAAAATTAATAAAAGAGATGAAGGACCATGATCTTTATGACGTTTCTGACGTATATATATCCCATCCTATTTTAAATAATCTCAAAGGAGAAGATAGTGAATTATCTAATAATGATGATGATGATGAATCTGATATACCAGATTTAGGATATCATATATCAAAGGCATCACTAAAAGGAAGAGGGATTTTAGATTCGGAAGAACTAAAAGATTTATTAGATAAAGAATTTTATATTTCTAGAATCATTTGGACTATAAAGAATAAAAAACTTGTAGATTCAGATTTAATTGAATTAGAAGCTCAATTTATAGATTCAGAAAAATGTAAAAAATTCTCATATTTAATTCGTGGTTATTATCAATATATTAGCATTAATGAATTTAATAAAAATAGAAAATCATTTAATCAAGAAAATGAAAGAGAACTTTCTAAATTATTAGAAAAGACAGCAAGAACTATTTCTGATAAAATCATAAAAGATAACTCTACATCACTGAAGAAGAATTAAAGGAATATAAAATGAAAATAAAATACTTTAATATTATAACAACTGCTAGCCATGAGGAATTACATAAATTTTTTTTAGATAATCCTTTTAATGAAAATAAAGGATGGGGTTTTTCTATTGAAAAGTACTCAAGTGAATATTTATATGTAAAATATAGTGAAAAAGTAAACATAATAGAAGATGTTATAGATCCATACGGATGCATTAGCTATTTCGAGTATAATAAATATATTAATTTTTATTTCTATTTATTCAAAAGAAATAATTTATCTTATCCTCTTTTAATTGAGTCATCACCTCGTAGTATAAAAAATTTTATTTTAAATCTAAATCAACTATCTAACCATAGATTAAAGTTAGAAAATAAAACATTTGATATAAATTCATTAATAAGAATATTCAAAGAAGAATCTTTTGAAATGAAAATAAAATCTATAAAAGTTAAGAATTTAGTTATTAGCAAATACACCTCAGCTAATATTGAATTAACATCATCCAAAGATGCACATTTAGACTTAAATAATTACTTTAATGAACCTAAGTATATCATTGACAAAATAAAACTCATTACTAATGATACTACATATGAAATAACTACTAATGGATCCGTTATTACTACAGAGGAAGACATAGAAAAGATATACTCGTTATTATCCTGATAGGATAATTAGTATGTATGTTATAACGAAAGATTACATAAACTCTGCTAAAGAGTTATATACATCTTATTTGCAATTTTTATCAATAATCTTATATTACACTTCATCCCAAATTAGTCATTTCATCTTTTTCGATGAAATTTGAATTTTCCCGTTCTCAAACCAAATCACTTCATCGCCATAACTCAGGCGCATACCGTTCATCACCATTGACCACATTGTGTCTGGCGGTAAGTCCAATCCCATTTTTTCGGCAAAGGCTTTGAATTCAGGTATCAAACGTTCCTGATTTTCACTTAATGACACCGTTGAAATTATCCGCTGACTCTTTTTATGCTCTAAAACCTCACCAAATGATTTATCCCAATCGCTATATTGTGAACGTAGGTCGAAATATTCAGGCTCAGAAATCCCCCATACGGGCGATTTTAAGCTCCTATCATGTGGGTTTTTAATATCGGGTGAACTGCCCGATCCACAGTTATTGACAGAACTCCGAGGCGCGCTGATCGCGCTTTTTAAAGTCAAAACACGACCCGTTTCTGACTTACGCTTATGCTCAATTGCCTCAATATCCTGCTTAGATTTACGGACTAAACGATACTGACGCTCACGCGTTTTTACTAAATCACCGCTTTTCAATGGTGAACATAGCCCAATAACGCGCATCACTTCTTCATCATAAGAATTCGGCTCATCGGCAACAGTACGAGCGACTAATAACGTTTGTAAGTTACGCTTAACGTTAGGACCTCCTTGGTGCTCGATATAAGCGGCGAAATCTCCTGCATCGGCAGATGCTCTTACTTTTTCCGCTATATCACCCAACTTATCAGCGATACTTACACCACGAACACGGCGACACTCGCGCCATACGCCTTTAGACGGTAAGCCAAACATGTGAAATTGGGGAATGCGCCAAGTTGATGCCCACGCAGTAACGGCTGATGCAACCTCGGTTAATAACTCTCCCGATTCGTCATCAACTTCGCCCTCTAACGCATAACCGTCGATATTTTTTGAAATGTATTTCGCAAGATAACCCGTAGCACCGCCTTTATTTAAATGCTTTGCTTCAAAACGGTGTTTCTTTGCGCCCCGCTCTTCGCCGTCTTCTTCAAGGGCGTACTTACGCATGATCTCAATCGCTGATGCACGTTGAGATTTATCCAGAAACATCATCATATGCCAATGTGGTGTAGCATCATGATGTGGCTCAACAACTCTGATCCCGTAAACGTTAATATCGTTATCTTTAAAAGCAGTGCGAATTTTCGCCCAAACTTTCACTAAATAACGTTGACCGTCTTTCTGAGTGTATGCGCTGTTATTCCATTTTTCGTTAATGGGAACTTTTTTCTTTTTCTCCTCTTTAGAAACGTTAATTTGCTTGGTGGGATGGTATTTTGAAGGGGTGGTTAAGGTGATAAATAAACCAATATCGCCCCTTTCTTCTGCCACTTTTTGAATTCCTGCGGCTTGCGCCATTAATTCCATACGGCGAATTTTAGGGTTAGCGATACTTGCTAATACTTTTTCCATTAAATCAAAGCGATCACCCGATTCAACATCTTGAATATCCATCATTTCAAGATAATTCATATTCGCTAAACGTTGCGCTCTGACTTCACGCACTGCATTTTTACTGGCGTAAGGCGTCTTATCTGAATTCACATCACCAAAAGCAATATGCAAAGACTCACGCCAACGCTGGCGATGAGCCTTTAACTTTTTCAGCCACCAATCTTCATCAGTTAATCGACTTAATCCTGATAACGCATCTTCGGGTGTTAATTTCCCTTTTTGAACTTTTCCCCAAAACAATGGCGTTACATGTAAATAGGTAATCAACTGCCCTAATTGATGATAAATAGGGTTAATCACTTTTAGGTTAAGTAAAACCCCACGATCACCGTTATTTTCAGCAATTACCTGATCAGCTAATTCATCGAATAAGTTGTCACACGCATTCGCGAATGACTTCGCCATATGACGCAATATTTTGTCATGCGCATCGGGCAAGCGATTAAAGAACATGGCTTGATCAAAATCTCTATCTAACAAGAATTGACGCTTATCTTTCGCTAAACCATAACGCGCATTAACAGCTTGCAAACGCTGATAGACACTTTTATGAAACTTAAACACCAGCCAGTTATGAACTTCTTTAGGTGTTTTCTCTTTTCTAAGATATTCGATGTATTTAAATAAGCGGAATTTAAGAAAACGAGGCAGCTTTTCAATATCGAATAAAATCGCTTGCCCCTGAGCCAATTGCTCACGGGTAAGCGGTCTTTCATAAACAACAGGTTCGTGCTGTTTCCCATTCCACCAATATGTCCATTGCATATCAGCAGGATAGGAAACAGGAGGCTGAGAAAAATCAATTAGACGGCTAGCCATTACAGCACACCGCCTAAACGCTTCGGATCAATAATTTCAATGGCTGTTTCGCACAATTTAGCGACGTGAGTCATTATCTCTATCAATTCAGAGATAGACTTAATTTCTGCGCAAATAACACGACTCACATGCGCACCAACAACGCCAGCAGTTACATTGACCGCTGAGTCATACCACGCAATCACTTCACGGCGCACACGACCATCAATAAAGGTGACTTCAATTAACCCAAATTGTTTTTTCCAATAAACGATAGCAAAACGGGTGCCAGTGATATGCACCCCATTTTTTGGATCTTGAATATCAACATAGCCCTGTTCCATCAGCACACCTCCGGCAATATGGCGATAATTTCTTTTGCTGATTGGCGGTTTCCATTTGCAGAGATAGAACGAGGCGCATCAATCTCGTGAATAATAAAACCGAGGTCGGCATACAACGCTTTGGCGTGAATGGAATTAGAGACGGTAATCGGGTTACCCTGTGATTGATTTAATGCCTTTAACGCTTGAGCTAATTCAATTTGATGAGCGTGAGTAAAATCAGTGTGATGATATTTAGTAAAACATTTATCATCACCCATATATGGAGGATCACAATAAACACCATCACCGAAGTCAACAAGCGACAAAGTATCTTGCCATTCTAAACAGGCGATAATGGCATTAGTGGCTTTTTCAGCAAATTGCCTGATTTCTTCCTCTGGAAAATAAACGCGTCCATATGTTCCAAATGGCACGTTAAATTCACCTGAATTGTTATATCGACATAAACCATTAAAGCAATGGCGATTTAAATATAGAAATCTTGCGGACTGTATATATTTATTACATTCACTTTTATCTAATACATTAATTGAATTAAATAATTTCCTAATAGAAATGTAATCATTTTTATGATTATTTTCTTCCCACGCATAGAACTCTTTACGTGCCATTATTTCAGTATGTTCTACGACATTACGATATAAACTAATTAAATCCTGATTGGCATCAGCAATTAAATATTCCTCATATTCCGTATTCATCATAACTGCACAAGAACCCGCAAACGGCTCAACTAAGCGCTTTGCTTTTGGCAAATGTGGAATTAATTTATCCATTATGCGGGCTTTTGAACCCGCCCATTTCAGAATGGTTTTATTAGCCATTATTCATCATCCTCAATAATAGAAAATGAAAGCATTACAAATTTAGGTTTATCGCCTAACTCTGGAATAATAGAATTAATACAGGTGATATCGGTAATAACCGTTCTAATAACATTTCCCGTATATTCGCCATAATGAAAAAGGTGACGGAATTCTCTTGGAGGAATAGCATTAAATTCACGTAAAACTAAAAGATCCCCGACTTGAAAATCTCTATCAGCTCGACGAAATTCGGCTTTTTTCGCTCCAATACGTACTTGATTGAAATATTGATGGTTTATTTTTAATTCATGCGTATATCGTTGCATTTTAAACACTCCGATAATGCTTAGATTTCAATTCATGCACTGTCTGGCAATCCGCACAGCGGGTGCATCCCATTACTGCAATACGGCGCTTTTCGGGTATTTCACGACCGCAATCTTCACATTCAAACGCGGATACACCGACGTAACGCCCTGTTACTGCTTTTATTTGTTTATCAAGCAATAACTGTGATTGTTCGCAGGCTAAATCCATTTCTTTAGACATAATTCCATTCCTGCGCTTGATGTTCGATAGACTCGGCTTCATCTTCTAATAATTGAAATACTTGTGAAGGCTCCATTCGTTCACTTAGTGCTTTTGATGCTAATTTGCGTAAACGGGCAGAAAAAAGAACCGCCCGAGATTTTCTTTCATCTTCTCGAACGGCATTAATTAAATCGGTTACATCACTTTCTTTAGACATAATCAGACCTCTGATAATCAGATATAAAAAGTCCTGACAAATAAATGTCATTTATTTTTTAGGTGTAATTAAATAGGCATTGCTAATTTATTCGGGATTAATGCGCTTAATACTTTTATTTGATGAAGTGCATTAATTATTTTTATTTTATCTTTCCTCTTTAATAATAAATAATCTGTTCCGTTCTTTTCTTTTTCTATCTCAGCAAGATAATAAATCATCTGATATATACGATTATTTTCATTTCTTAAATAATCAAGAAACTCACTAACCTGAATATCATCACTATTTTTATTTAACTTACTTAATAAATCAGCCCTAACTTCTGCTGTTTTATTCATACCACTGACGCGCTCATCAAATGAAAGACCATCATTGCGATAGTGCTTTACAACTTTAGGCTGATAAAAATCATCATTGCCTTGTAGTTGCTCTCTTGCTTGGATAAGCTCCGCGGCATTCATAACAACACCTAGATAGAAACTTTCACAAGAAACGAAACAATAACAATGGCACATAAAGCCAGTGTTACTTTATCCGCTTTTGAATACTTTTTACTTTTATAAGTAAAAGATTCACTGTTTAATTTATATTTATTTCGTTGCTTGATTAATTCATTCATAAGTTATTTCTCCATTTATATTCGGTTTTTTATCCATGACCGAAAACATGGTGCTGTGCTAATATTGAATCGCCAAAAACAAAACAAGCACAGAAGGAACATAAATATGTCAATCGAGAAAGACACTAAAAACAAACTAACTAATCTTCTTCTTCAAGTAAAAAGCATAAAAGAACCCATTACTTGTGAAGAAGCTCTTGATTTAAGAAATTTAGCATCAGAGCTTTCACGTGAAATTTACAATAAGTTCCATACACAACAAAAAGGTAGCGTTGATATTATTGATTGCTTTTAAAATGAGTTACGTCGATGCAGTGCAATAATTGCATCAAACACAGCTTGTAAATCTCCAATATAAAAAGACGTCATAGTGGGATTAACCTCCCTTATGACGTTTAATATTGAAAACATTAAAGTCATTCTAGATACTGTGCCTAATGATTTTATTTCTTCTTTTCCTAGCCCATTCTCTTTTTTAGGAAGTGATAACGTATATTTCTTCACTTCTGAAATTAGTATTTCTAATTTTTCATTATCTTCTGATTTAATTAATTGACTCATTGAATGTCACCTTTTAACCCATCAATATATTTAACCGCCTCAGCCATTGCATCAAACTTACCGAATGACTGATCATTTAACCAAATGTGGTAACGAGTAACTGGGTTTATTGCTTTTCTTGGCAACTTAATAATCGTAAAGCCACGATACAGAAAACTATGTTCAGTTATTTGTCGTATCATGATTCAGCCCTAACCACACCAACCAACCATCACGCATCTCTTTTGGTAAAGATTCATAAGCCATCTTTAGACCGTTATTCCATGCAGGCAGATAAACATAGTTTTCGGCTCTACTTGAACCCGGCCTTTTCATTTGAATAATGGGTAATTTTCCTGCTTTGCGCATATCTGCAACTGCACTCGCCGGCTTACCAATTAATTCAGCAAATTTTTCCTCAGTCACGCCATCTGACAGACTTACGATTTTCTCTCTCATCTGCTACCCTCTTATGTCAGGCGCTTTATAGCGCTTTCGTACTCTTTGCTTCATCGCAAGGTGAGAAATTACGATTAATGCGTAACTCCGAACAGATGACAAAAAGGGAACTCGCTGATTTGGTTGGGCTAAATTATGCAACCTACCACGGTTATGAAAGTGACAAATCGAAAATGACGTTTGAATCAGGTGTGAAAATCTTTTCCGCCAAAGTATTCAGGAAATATCGAGACTGGTTTATGTTCGATGAGGTTAATCCCGATGCTGGGCAAATCGCACCGGCACTCGCACACTGTGGGCAAGACAACGCGCAATCATCCCACTCAGACAAGAAAATTGGATAACAATACATCAAGCATTTTGTGAATTTATTGATTCGCAAAGCATTTGTTCCATTGGAGGGCTTTCTTATGACAATTAAGAAACTCGAAAATGGTCAATATGAAGTGGATATTAGACCGGCTGGCCGTCACGGAAAACGGATCAGACGACGCTTTGAAAAGAAGCAAGAAGCAATTTTATTTGAACGTTATTCACTGGCTAATCAGCAAACAAAAGATTGGGTAGAAACATCAACAGATATTCGCCCTCTTAGTGATTTAATTGATATTTGGTGGGAAGTGTTCGGCAAAAATACACCTTATGGAAGAATGACACATCTAAGGGTGAGACGTATTGCTGAATCACTGAATAATCCCCCTGTTTGCCAATTAACCGATAAGCAATTGGTACTCTATCGTGAGCTTAGACTCGCTTCTGGCGTAAAAGCCTCAACGATAAATAGGGATATCTCAGCACTCAGCGGTATGTTTACGGCGCTTAAAAAAACGGATTTCTTTTTAAGTAAACATCCCGTTCAAGGAATATCACGGTTAAAACAGCAAACGACTGAAATGTCATATCTAACAGATAATGAAATTCAGCAATTATTAGCATTATTGGAAGGTGACAACCTAAAAGTTGCCGTTCTCTGTTTAAGCACTGGTGCCCGTTGGGGTGAAGCGCTCAAGCTAAAACGTGAACATGTGATCCAAAATAAGGTGAGATTTACGTATACCAAAACCAATAGGCCAAGCGCCCCATACATTCGCCACCCATTTTATGATGAACGGCGGAAGTATTATTACGTTACAACGCATCTTAGGACACACTAATTTGCAACAAACGTTGACCTATGCACACTTTGCGCCAGACTTCTTACAAGATGCCATTCAATATAACCCTTTGAAAGGTAGCACAGAATTACTGGTTTAGAGTGTCCACATATTGTCCACACTTGAACACTTAAGGGCACTTTTCAGCCCTTTTTGATGGTTTTATGTACAAAAAAAGGCATCTTAAAAAAGATGCCTTTCTCTATAACTTATTGATTATATTTGATTTGCTTATTTTGCACTGGTGCGAATCAAGTAATCAAAAGCGCTAAGTGAGGCTTTTGCACCTTCGCCAGCAGCAATAATGATTTGCTTATAAGGTACTGTTGTACAGTCACCGGCTGCAAACACACCTTTGATATTAGTTTCGCCACGGGCATCAACAACAATTTCGCCCATTTTATTACGTTCAACAGTACCTTCTAACCACTGTGTATTAGGTAATAAACCGATTTGAACGAAAATACCAGCTAATGCAATATCATGCATAGAATCATTAGTACGATCTTTATATTTTAGACCGGTTAACTTAGTGCCATCGCCATATACTTCTGTAGTTTGCGCATTTAAGATAACTTCTACATTGCTTAAGCTACGTAATTTCTTCTGTAATACCGCATCTGCTCTCATTTCTGGAGCAAATTCTAACACTGTTACATGTTCAACTAAACCAGCTAAGTCAATTGCAGCTTCAACACCTGAGTTACCACCACCAATAACAGCAACTCTTTTGCCTTTAAATAGTGGACCATCACAGTGTGGACAATAAGTAACACCACGAGTACGGTATTCATTTTCGCCAGGAACATTCATATTTCTCCAGCGAGCGCCTGTTGCAATAATTAAGCTACGAGTTTTTAAAATTGCACCTGATGCCGTTTCAATTTGATGTAACTCCCCTTCTGATGCTCCCGGAATTAAGCGACTAACCGTTTGGCTATCAATCACATCCACTTGATAATCATCAACGTGAGCTTTTAACGCACCAGCAAGTTTTGCACCTTCGGTTTTTGGTACTGAGATATAGTTTTCAATATCAACAGTATCAAGAACTTGGCCACCAAAACGTTCGCCGATAAGACCTGTATTTAAACCTTTACGAGCAGAATAAACCGCCGCTGATGCGCCCGCAGGACCACTTCCTACAATTAATACATCAAATGCATCTTTTTGGTTTAATAATTCTGCAGTACGTTTTTCTGCATTGCTGTCTACTTTGTTAACAATTTCAGCTAAGGTCATACGACCTTGACCAAACTCGTTACCATTTAAGAATACAGCAGGAACGCCCATAATATTACGTTCCTGAATTTCATTTTGGAACATGCCTCCGTCAATCGCAGTATGTGTGATCTTCGGATTTAAAATCGCCATTAAGTTTAATGCCTGAACAACATCAGGGCAGTTATGACAAGAGAGCGAATAATAGGTTTCGAAATGAAACTCACCGTCTAACTGACGAATTTGTTCAAGTAATTCTT
>JAEYFY010000060.1 GCA_023454395.1 Pseudomonadota bacterium | reverse complement strand
TGCAACGAGCTTCGCCGTTTTCATCATCTAATAACCAGAAAGAGTGTAATAAATCGTCGTTATCAGCTTTAGTAATTTGGATACCAGTAATCATTTCGACCTCCAATTTGGGCGCAAAATCAAATTCCAATCTCATATCAGAACTTGGGTATTTGGTCTAACCAATGTTTCTGTCTACCTATATACCAGTATAAATGGCGTCATTCTTTGATAAATATCAATAAAATTCATAAGCATTTTGCCCTGTAAGGTGCAAAGTGTTGTTTTAAATCAACAATCATTTATCGCTGATTTGCAATTTTTTTTGTAAATTTTCAAATAAAAATTGAAGAAACAATTAATTTTTATTTTTGGACCGTAATATTTTCATTCCCCTGATGAAATCGGTAAGCTTAGACACTATAAGATATCAACAAGGATTTTAGGTTATGACTACACCATTAACTTGGCATGATGTGATAGGCGCTGAAAAAGAAAAGCCTTATTTTCATCAAATTATGTCTCAAGTCGCACAACAAAGAGCCGCAGGTAAAATTGTTTATCCTCCTCAAGAAGATATTTTTAATGCTTTTCGTTTTACGCCTTTTGATAATGTGAACGTAGTTATTTTAGGGCAAGATCCTTATCACGGCCCTAATCAAGCACATGGACTCTCTTTTTCAGTACGACCAGGCGTGCCAGCACCACCTTCATTAGTCAATATGTATAAAGAACTTGAAAAAGAATACCCTGATTTTAAACGCCCTAACCACGGCTATTTAGAAAGCTGGGCAAAACAAGGTGTTTTATTACTTAATACCGTATTGACGGTAGAGAAAGGTCAAGCTCATTCTCACGCTAACTATGGTTGGGAAATCTTTACTGACGCAGTAATTGAACAGATCAATCAGCGTAGAGAGGGGGTTATTTTCTTACTTTGGGGCGCTCATGCTCAGAAAAAAGGACGTTTTATTGATACAAATAAACACGTTATTTTAAAAGCACCTCATCCATCCCCACTTTCTGCTCATAGAGGCTTTTTAGGTTGTGGTCATTTTAAACAAGCCAACGATATTTTACAGCAACAAGGTCGCAAACCGATTAATTGGCATCTTGACCCCATCGAATAAAATCACCCTATAAAACATAAAACCGCACAATAACAAGAATATTAAATAATCTTCGTATTGTGCGGTTTACTTTATCTACATGCAATAACTCATGTGATAACGAATGTTTTATCGATATTATTTAGAAACAATAACCATAGCTGGGCGCAATAAACGACCGTTTAAGGTGTATCCTTTTTGCATAACATCAACAACATGATTAGCGTCATGTGCAGGGCTATCAATTAAAGTCATCGCTTGGTGAACTTCAGGGTTAAATACCACATTTTTTTCTTCAACCACTTCAATTCCAAATTTATGAACAGCATCTAAAAATGATTTCAGCGTTAATTCTAACCCTTCAATCATTGGCTTTAATGATTCATTTTCATGATCAGCCGCAGATAAAGCACGCTCTAAATTATCGAGTACAGGTAACAACTCATTAGAAAACTTCTCAAGCGCAAATTTATGTGCTTTCTCAACATCTTGTTGAGTACGGCGACGAATGTTCTCAACTTCAGCTTGAGCGCGGATCATTGCTTCACGCTCTGTCTTTTGAGATTGCTCAAGTTGTTTTTCGAGAGAATCAACACGCGCTAATGCTTCCACTAATTCAGCTTGAGCATTAAAGTCCGCTTGTGCTTCTTCGGTCATTGTTGGCTCTTGAGACTCATTCATTGCAGATCCCATTCCTTCTTTTTCTTTTGAGGCTTGCTCTTCATGTACATTTTGTTCTTTACTACTCATGAACATCTCCGCGTAGTTTTGGTATTCATCTTCATATTTAGTTTATTATGGGGATCAATAAACGGGTTTCAAGGAATTGGCGCAAAACGAGGGTAAAAAAATGCCAGATAATACCGTAACAGACGAAAAACACTTTAAATGCATTGGCATTGTCGGCCATCCCCGCCATCCTGAAGCAATTTCAACGCATGAAATGCTCTATCATTGGCTATTGGCTCAAGGTTATGACGTTATTATTGATACACAAGTTGCTCAAGAACTAAAACTAGAAAATGCACAAACCGGTAATTTAACACAAGTTGGCAAAGTTGCTGATCTTGTCATTGTTGTTGGTGGTGATGGCAATATGCTTGGCGCTGCGCGCGTTTTATCTCGTTATAATATCAAAGTGATTGGTGTTAACCGGGGTAATTTAGGCTTTCTTACTGACCTTGACCCTGATAATGCCTTACAGCAATTAACCAATGTGTTAGCTGGGCACTATCATGAAGAAAAGCGTTTTTTACTTGAGGCAAGAGTCTGTGCTGAAGGTCAAAGAAATCGCATTGGTACAGCAATCAATGAAGTTGTGCTTCATCCTGGTAAAGTTGCTCATATGATCGAGTTTGAAGTTTACATTGATGACCGTTTTGCTTTCTCTCAACGTTCTGATGGCTTAATTATCGCAACACCAACGGGATCAACGGCCTATTCACTTTCTGCGGGAGGCCCTATTTTAACCCCAAATCTTGATGCAATTGCGCTTGTACCTATGTTTCCACATACCTTATCGGCACGTCCTTTAGTTATCAGCAGTGATAGCCAAATTCGCTTAAAATTCTCACAAACAAATATCGATTATGAAGTGAGTTGCGATAGCCAATTAGTGTTACCCATTAAAGAAGGCGATGAAGTTATTATTAAGAGAAGTCGCCAAAAGCTCAATTTAGTTCATCCGACTGATTACAATTATTTTAATACACTCAGCTCAAAATTAGGTTGGTCGAAAAAAATGTTCTAATTTTTTTGCCTCACTACTTTACTGTATAAAAAACCAGTTTATACTGTATGTAATTACAGATATGTTTTTATACACAGGAGAGGCACTATGCTGACTCAATTAACCATTAGTCATTTTGCCATAGTCCGTGAAC
>JAEYFY010000411.1 GCA_023454395.1 Pseudomonadota bacterium | reverse complement strand
TACATTGCTCATTTTGATGTTCCTATTGTTAACGCATCGTCTTCCAGTTGATGGCGGTACGCTTCAAAGGCATAAATGGCGGCACCTATCGCCCCGTTGTATTGTGATAATGGTGAGGTGGCGATAGGAGCGTTCAGCTCTTCGCTAACATAACGAACAACTTCAAAATTACTGGCAACACCGCCTGTCATGACAACAGGGGCTTCAACACCGACTCGTTTTGCAAGACCAGCAATACGGCTAGCCACAGAGCGGTGAATACCATTAATGACGTCGGGTATTGTTTCGTTATTCGCGAGATGAGAAATAACTTCCGATTCAGAGAACACGGTACAAGTAGAGCTAATGGTGACTTTTTTCGTGGACTTAGCGCCCTCTTGAGCGAGATCGGAAATCTTGGTTTCTAATACTCGTGACATCACATCTAAAAAGCGTCCTGTACCCGCAGCGCACTTGTCATTCATCACAAAGTTCAATAAACGGCCGGCACCATCCATATGAAGTGCTTTAACATCTTGACCGCCGATATCGATCACTGTTTTCACGCCCGGAAAAAGAAAGTGCGCGCCTTTCGCATGGCAGCTAAGTTCACTCACTTCTTTGTTGGCTTCTTTCAGAGAGTTACGCCCATATCCTGTTGCGCAGATCCAGCTGATCTGACTGAGATCGCCGCCAAATTGACGCAACACTTCATTGATCGCTTTTTCAGGTCCAGATGTCCCAGCACCTACTGATGCCAACGACTTCGCGACAATAGCGTCACCATTTTTCATGATGATGCATTTTGATGCAGACGATCCGATATCAACGCCCATTGTGAAAATGTCTTGTTGCATGCCTTTGCTCTCCTGAAAATTAAAAAAGTAAGTGGATTATTCTTTCCACGTCATCACGTCTTTATTGGCTTCAAGGTTGGCGATTTCTTCTGCGCTATACCCTAATTCCGCTAATACAGACGGTGTGTCTTCGCCTAACAAAGGACCACGACGATATTCAGGTAAACCACTTTCTAAGAAATCAATGGGTGGGCGAACTAAGGCTTTTTCACTGCCATTTTTGTATTTCATGTTGTAGAAAGTGTTGATTGCCCAAGCTTGTTTATCTGCCAACACTTCTTCCCACGTTTGGGCAATGCTGAATGGAATATCGTTTTGGGTGAAAATATCTGCCCACTCAGATGCTGTTTTTTGCTCAACTTGCTGCCAAATCAGGTCATACAACTCTGGGGAGCGATTATTTTTCGCCACTTCTTGTAGACGTGTATAACGAGCATCTTCAGCTAAATCTGGACGACCAATACAAGAAATAAAGGTTGGATAATAAGCGTCATAAACAGGCATGCAGACTTGAATAAAACGATCATCTTTCGTTTTATAAGCCAGAATAAAGGGGCTGGTGGTTGTACGGCGATCGATTGGATAAGCTTGACCATAATCTGGGTATTGAGCCGCTTGGATCATGATAGCTTGGGTGTAAATAGAGGTATGTAACAAGTTAGTTGAAACATACTCACCTTGACCAATATTTTTAGCGCGGATATAAGCAGCTAACACACCTGAAACTAAACCTAATGCACATTGGTGATCGCCAAGACCGGGGATCACGTTCATTGGCACTGTGCCTTTTTGGTACAGAGAACCTAAAATACCGCCACGGGCAAAGAAGGCTGTGTAGTCAAATCCTGGTAAGTCTTTATCTGGACCTTCATCGCCATAACCTGTCACACTGGCGTAAACTAGTTTCGGGAAGCGTTGTTTTAACGTTTCATAATCTAAACCCGCACGTTCTCTTGCACCCGGACGCCAGTTAGTTAAGAAAATGTCTGCTTTTTCTAACAGTTCAAACAGGATTTTTTTCCCTGCTTCTGTTTTCGTATTTAACACAATCCCACGTTTATTGGCGTTTTCTAAGTCAAAACTGGTGTTTTCATGTTGATCTAACGGGCGACCTTCTGTTGGTGCGGTATAGCGTAAGTTATCGCCGCTTGGAGATTCGATTTTGATTACGTTCGCTCCCATATCAGCTAAAATACGGCCCGCTGCCGGTACTGCGATAAAGGTCGCCAGCTCAACTACGGTGACGCCTTCCAGTGCTTTATGACTTGTCATTTCTTCTCCTAATTATTTTTAGACTTCATACTGCTGTTGTCAGAATGTGGATAAATCCGTTGTCACTTAACCCGCTACTTTGTTTTTTTCATCCTTGATTGAAACGCTATAACCCAGTTGCAATTTCAGCGCTTGCACATCGATTTTTCCGCAAGGGGTATGCGGAAATTCTGTAAAGAAATGGAGTTCTTTGGGGATTTTGTAGCGAGCCAGTCGCTCTTGTAGAAATTCACGTAATTCACTTTCACCAATGCTGTGCCCTTTTTGCACACAAATGGTGGCAATCACTTCTTCACCTAAATCCGTTGACGGAATACCAAATGCTTTTGTCGCATCAACACCAGCATATTCAGCAATGGCTTCTTCTATTTCACATAGGCTGATATTTTCACCACCGCGCACCACAATCTCTTTTATGCGATGGGCGTAGTGATAATTGCCTTGTTCATCGACATAACCTATATCACCCGTGTGTAACCAACCTTCTGCATCTAATACCTCTTTGGTTTTTTCGGGTGCATTGTCATAGCCCATCATCACATGAAAACCGCGCGTACAAATTTCACCTAAAATGCCGACTGGCACAGGTTTACCTGTTTTCAGATTGATAATCTTCATTTCAACAAAAGGTAAAGGCTTACCAATCGAACTACGTTTTATCGCTAAGGGATCGTGAGGTAATGTTTGAGTACAGCAAGGCGAGGCTTCTGTTTGACCATAAGAGACGGTGATCCCTTTCATACCAAGGATATTTTCGATGTCATCAATTAAGGCTGGAGGGAAGCTGGCTCCTGCAATAATGCCTTTATCAAGGCTGGATAAATCATAGTGAGAAAATTGCTCATGCTTCATTAAGCGACTAAAAATTGTCGGTACACCGTGCATAATGGTGCAACGATGATTTTGCACGGCTTTTAACACATCTTCCGCACAATAGTTATCAAGAAGAACAAGCTGGCACCCTGTTGTTAACGCAAAAAAGAGGCAAGAAGAGAGTCCAAAGCAGTGGAACAGAGGAACCGCAAGACAAATCACATCGTTATGCGTCACACCTAAGCGCTGTGCTGACAGCATTGCATTATTAATGACATTATATTGGCTTAACATAACCCCTTTAGGCATTGCTGTGCTGCCAGAGGTCATTTGAATAGTCAGCAAATCTTTTACGCTAACGTGTTCAACAGCATGCTGATAAACAGCATCGGATACCTGTATTGCTTTTTCTTTTAATTGAAATAAAGAGACACTTTTTTCTGCATGTTCATTTCCCATGCTAATAAATAATTGAGGTAATACATCTTTATTTTCTGATGCCTTTTTAGAAAGACAATTAATCACCTCAATAAAATGATTACTTTTAAAACCATCAGAAAAACAGAGCGCTTTAATTCCGGTTAATCGACATAAATCTAATAACTCTCTTTTTTTAAAATGAAAGTTAATACAAACAACAGGAACACCAATTTGAGCGGCGGCAAGAAAACAAATTATCCATTCCACACTATTAGCAGACCAAATACCTAAACAATCTCCCTTTTTTAAGCCAATAGATAAAAAACCACGAGCAACTTGATCCACTTCTTGTTGTAGTTGTTGCCAAGTTAGTGTTTTTTTACTTTGGTTTTCAATTAGGGCTATTTGTGAAGAATATTGCTTCACTGCATTGTTTAGACATTCTTTAACTGTCGTTTCTAATAAGGTCATAAATACCTACTCAACCGCTTCTTTGCTGGTGTTTACGTCTGTAATGACCTTATTCTGGGTAGGGGGAATTATTCATTCTTGGTAAATAACGAACTGTTTTTCGTCATTTGAATAGTCTGAGAGAGATTTGTGATTGGCGTCTAGATTCGGCGGGTTAAATATATTTACTAATTGAAGATAAATTAATAACAATGAAATAGATTTGGAACCGAAGCGTTATAAAGGTGTTATTTTTAAATAATAAAAAGGAGAGTGATTTTATTTAATAAGAAAAATAGAATCACTCTCTTTTTAATATAAATAGCCTCATCTCACTTTAAGATATAAAAAAATCTTATCAATAAACATTGATGTGATAATTTAAATTAAAATAATATAAAAATAATAACGATTGAATTTCACAGCCTCTACATGAAAAGTAATTTAAATAATTAAATTTATTGTTTACCAATTAAGTGTGTTATTTACCCCGACGCATCGGCATAGTTGAAGTTTGATTAAGCGTTAATCCTTTGGTTTCTGGTGCAAATAACACAGAGACTATCATCCCAAATAAAGAAATCGCGGCACCCACCAACATCGTTGTATTAATACCATACGTCGCGATAAATGCAGGGAGCGCGCAGGTTGAAATCACGGTGCCAATACGGCTTATCGACATAATCACACCCACCGCGGATGCACGGATATCGGTTGGAAACAATTCGTTAGGATAGAGCCATTGTAAAATTCCGGGGCCACCAGAGAAAAAGGCGTAAGTCGCAAACGCTAAGATAACAAATAAGATAGGTAGATCAGGAAAGACGCCTAGCACCAATAACGCCAATGTCATCATACCAAAGCTACCAATCAATAATGGGCGTCGCCCTGTTTGATTTAACCAAAACATCGCGGGAATACACCCAAACATAAAGAACAGGCTGATGACCACATTACCCAATGCTGCACTTCTTCCTGCATCCCATCCTAATAAGCCAACAATTTGTGGTCCAAAAGTATAGATGGCAAACATCGGGATAACTTGGCAAGTCCAAATCACCGCAACAAACAGAACAAAAGAAAAGTGACGTTTATTAAATAACTCGATAAAACGCGTTGTTTTGGTATCTTCCGCTTCAAATACCACGGGTTCGCCAAAGAGTTTTATCATCATCTCATTACACTCTTTAATACGCCCTTGGCGTATTAACCAAAGCGGAGATTCGGGTAAATCAAAACGACCAATTAAAATAATAACGCAAGGAATAAAGGCGCTGCCTAGCATCCAACGCCAGCCATCTTCAATATCATATAAAAGATAACCGACTAAGTTGGCGCACGTCGCCCCGATATACCACATAGCAGCAATAAAACCGACAGCAAAAGCGCGTTGTTTTTTATTGGAAAACTCAGTGATCATTGAGGTCGCAATAGGATAATCGGCACCAATCACAATACCAATCAGGAACCGCATCACCAACAGACCTACTGGGGTTGAAACAAACATTGTCGCGATAGAAATAATGGCAATAGCCACAATATCCACAAGGAACATTTTGCGACGACCCACTTTGTCACAAATATAACCAAAGAGTGATGTACCAATAAAAAGCCCTGCTAATGTTGCTGCACCAAGCAGACCAATCCATCGTGTATCAAGCTGTAATAACGGTGTGAGTTGCTCTAACGCCACACCGATAATCACTAATACATAGCCATCAAGAAAAGGGCCGCCACTGCCCCATAACATCACTCGACGATGTACTGAGGTAAAACGAATATCATCAAAGTTTCTGGGTTGCATGACTGCGTCCTGGTATTTTTTCTAAATAAAACAAAAAAAGAAAAGCTCCCAGGCCGGAGCAGCACTGGGAGAAAAGTAGCGATACATCATCCGTAACGATATTCCACGCCAAACGTTCCGCGTGGGTATTCCCATTTTTCAAGCGCACTATCTAAACCAAGGATTCGACAAGTTCCACACTCTAAGCACCCTGCATAATCAAAGCTGATGGTGCCATCTTCTTGTTTTTTATAAAGACCGGCTGGACATGCTTTAACTAAGGTTTCCAATACCTGCATATCAGGCTGCTCTTTAACAACGATATGTGGATTTTCCTCATCGACATTAAATTTATTGATGCCTAATTTGACATCGACATTCACGGGAGAACTCATATTGCTTTTACTCCTTTGATCCCATCTTTAATTAAGTTCATCCAGCCGACCTTTTTGGTATGACGCATTAAGGTTTTACGCATTGGTACTGGTGCTTCACCCGTGACAGTAAACAGATCATGAGCAATACCTACCACCATTTCAGGATAAGCGGTGAACATACGAGGGTTATCAAGTAAATCAGGCATACGCTGATAGGCTTTCATATCGCGTAACGGCCCATCTTCTAAATGTTTGAGATATTCATTAAGTGTTTGTTTACTAAAATCGTTTTTTTCCATCGCTGAGAGCACAGTTTTTGCCGCCGCTTCACCTGATGCCATCGCTAAATCCATGCCACGGATAGTAAAGCCAAGGTTCATACACATCCCTGCTGCATCACCCGCAATCAATACACCATCACGCACTAACTCGTTTTGCATTCTTAACCCAGCTTCAGGAACAACATGCGCACCGTATTCCACCATTTTTCCACCTTCAATCAGTGGCGCGACAACAGGATGCTGTTTAAAATCTTCCAGCATTTGTGGCACTGATTTTTTGGCATCTTTAATATGGTGAAGCCCACACACCAAACCTAAAGAAAGCGTGGTTTTATTGGTATATAAAAAACCGCCACCCATTAGTCCATCAGTAGGCGAGCCTGCAAATAACCAAGCCGCACCTTCGTTATCTTTTAGGTTGAAGCGATCTTTAATCACACTTTCAGGCAGTTCGATGATCTCTTTGACACCTACCGCGACATTTTCGGCCGCAACACGTTTTGTCATCCCTAGCTGTTCTGCAAGAATAGAATTCACACCATCCGCGAGGATCACGGCTTTGGCTTCTAACACATCACCATCGGCTTCAACACCAACAATTTTGCCATCACGCTCAACTAACTTATCAACACGAATGCCTGTGATACATTGCGCACCCGCATTTTCGGCTTGTTCCATTAGCCATTGGTCAAACTCGCCCCGTAATACAGACCAAGAGGCTGTTTTAGGGTTGTTTCCTTCCGTGTTTTGGTAATCAATCGTCATTGCGCCTGTTTCAGTCATAAATGACAATTTTTCATGAGTAATCACGCGTTCAACAGGCGCTTCTTGCGCAAACTCAGGAATGATGCGCTCAAGGGTATGTGCATACATACGACCACCGGTTACATTTTTCCCGCCAGCGTAGTTACCTCTTTCTATTAGCAATACTTGTGCGCCTTCTCTTGCCAAAACAAGTGCAGCCACAGATCCGGCTAATCCTGCGCCAACAATAATGGCATCGAAAATATCTTCGGAATCGGACATAACATCTCCAGAATTTGCGATAAACAGCAGAGAAGTTTCCTTCTCTGCTTAAATAAATCAGTTAGATAATTGACGAGTTAATGCAGGTAAGATCTTCATTAAATCACCGACAATGCCGTAGTCAGCAAATTGGAAGATAGGCGCATTTTTGTCTTTATTAATAGCAACAATAGTTTGCGCACCATTCGCACCAACCATATGTTGAATTTGTCCTGAAATACCGGCAGCTAAATAAAGCTCCGGTTTCAGCATCAAGTTAGAAATTCCGACATAACGCTCATGTTCCATCCACTTCTCATTTTCAGCAACAGGACGAGAACAGGCGATTTCAGCACCAATGGCTTGTGCTAAGGCTTCTGCAATAGCGATATTTTCTTTACTGCCAATACCACGACCTACGCTGACAACAAAGCGTGCTTTATCTAAATCAACAGCATTGATTGCGCGTGGTTGAACTGAATTGCGAACGATGGTTTGAGCAGGGGCAATCCATGCGACTTTTTGTGCATTACCCGTAGCGCCAGTTTCTGGCGCAACATCAAAAGCACCCACACTTGCAGTTACAACACAATAAGGCGTTTTCAGGGTTTCATCACCAAAGGCTAAACCACCGTAAACCATGTGTTTTGTTACTAATGCATCACCTTCTGCATTTAAAGATTGTGCATCATTAGAAACAACCGCGTCTAAACGATGACCTAAACGTGCTGCGATTAATTTTCCGCGACGTGTATTAGGCAGTAGCACTAAACCTGCATCACCGTTTTGTTTGATGGTTTCAACCATGCTTTGTGCATAATCTTCAATAATGCGATCGTCAGGTTTACCTTCTAATTGGAAAACGGCTGTTGCACCTAATTTAAAAGCAGCAACGCTTTGCTCATCATTCAATGTAAATACATTAATAGATTGTCCTAACGAAGAAGCGCCACCCATTAATTCTGGTAAACGGGAAAGTGCATCACTAAATCCCCAAACAGTTGAAAACTGGCTCATAACTCCCCCTATTACTTAAGAATTTTACGTAAATGTTCTGCCAACTCAGCAATCTGATCATCGCCATCGCCTTCAATAATGATGCGTTGACGAACTTTTTGTTTCGGTGCGGCCACTTTTTGCTCTGAACGCGCAGTAATCGCATCCAAACCAAGATCGGCAACACTCCATTGCTGAACAGGTTTCTTGGCAGCGCCAAGAATGGCTTTCATCGAAGGAATTTGAGGTATGTTAATGTCGGTAGATACCGCAATTACTGCGGGTAAAGGCAACGTCAGTGTTTCAATTTCATTTTCTAATTCACGCTCAACGGTAATTGAATCATTAGAAAGAGAAACAATTTTGTTAATACCATTTATTGCTGGAATATTTAAGATTTCACCCACCAGCAAACTCACTTGTTGTGAACTCAGATCCGCAGAGCCGTCACCACAAAGAATTAAGTCATAACCTTTTTTCGTCGCTGCGGCAGCCAGTGCAACCGCTGTTTGGTAAGGTAAAGAGGCTTCAAATTGGTCATCAACCACAACCACTAATTCATCAGCACCACGAGAAAGAACGTCTTTACGCGCTTTCGCATTTGTTAATGCTTTACCGCCGACACTCATTGCCGTGATTTGAATACCATCAAGTTGAGTCTTAAGCTGATTAGCGGCTTCAATCGCATTTAAATCATATTGACTGATTTTGGTGTTAGCTCGGGAAAAATCTAGCGAACTGTCTGCGCTATTTACCGTAATATCCTGCTCATCGGGAACACTCTTGTAACATGTAATAATATTCATTACATCTCCTGAAATTAATAAATAATGTCATTTGCTCTGGCAATGTAATATAGAATTAACACAATTAAGCGTTTAAAAAATTAAACCTAGGTCACCAATATTGAACATAGATAAATAAAGAATGGATAGGTTTCAATATTGCTAAACATATCACCAATATTGAAATTAGTTTTAATTGAAGTGAACAACTTTCAATATTGCTACAGCGATCAACAATATTGAATATAATAAATATAACGGTATTTAACGTTCAATATTGCCACCGAGATCAACAATATTGAAAGACGGAATATAACAACCCCATTACATACAAGGTTATACCAATAATTATCAATCAGTTACAATGAAAACAAAACGTTATAAAACGTAACATAAAATCGACAAAAAGAATAGTGTGAAGTGAATAACAGAATGGATTTCTTATAATATTCATTATTCATCATCATTAATTGATTTGTGAATTAGCCAATCACTTTATTTTTCTATTATGATGAAACGCCAATAGACGGAATACTCATAAATAAACTTAAATGATTTATTAGATATTAGGAATTAACACTACTTAAACTTCTGCGTTAAATATATTTGGAAAATTTACCTATGAGCAAAGATAATAAAAAGGCAGGAATAGAACCGAAGGTTTTTTTTCCGCCATTAATCATTGTTGGTATTTTATGCTGGCTAACGGTACGTGATCTTGACGCTTCAAATGAAGTGATTAATGCCGTATTCAGCTATGTTACCAATGTCTGGGGTTGGGCCTTCGAATGGTATATGGTCATTATGTTCGGGGGTTGGTTTTGGTTAGTCTTCGGTCGTTATGCCAATAAACGCCTAGGGGAAGATAAACCTGAATTTAGTACCGCAAGCTGGATCTTTATGATGTTTGCATCTTGTACATCCGCAGCCGTCCTCTTCTGGGGTTCGATTGAAATATACTACTATATTTCAAGCCCGCCTTTTGGAATGGAAGCTTACTCAACGCAAGCAAAAGAAATTGGTTTAGCCTATAGCTTGTTCCACTGGGGTCCTTTACCTTGGGCAACTTATAGTTTCCTTTCTGTTGCCTTCGCTTACTTCTTCTTTGTTCGCAAAATGGAAGTTATCCGCCCAAGTAGCACCTTAACCCCATTAATCGGTGAAAAACACGTTAATGGGATCGTCGGAACCATTATTGATAACTTCTATCTTGTTGCTTTAATTCTGGCAATGGGGACGAGTCTCGGGTTAGCAACACCGTTAGTCACTGAATGTATTCAATACTTATTTGGTATTCCTCATACCCTGCAATTAGACGCCATCATTATCTCTTGCTGGATCATATTAAACGCAATTTGCGTGGCATTCGGTCTGCAAAAAGGGGTGAAAATCGCCAGTGATATTCGTACTTACCTAAGTTTCTTAATGTTGGGCTGGGTATTTATCGTCGGTGGTGCGAGCTTTATCGTCAATTACTTCACCGATTCTGTGGGTACATTGATGATGTATATGCCTCGTATGCTGTTCTATACAGACCCTATCGGTAAAGGCGGATTCCCTCAAGGCTGGACTGTTTTCTATTGGGCTTGGTGGGTTATCTACGCTATCCAAATGAGTATTTTCTTAGCGCGTATTTCTAAAGGTCGTACTGTTCGTGAATTGTGTTTAGGGATGGTTTCCGGTTTAACCGCAGGGACTTGGTTAATTTGGACAATCCTTGGTGGTAACACCTTACAACTGATTGACCAAAACATTCTCAACATTCCACAACTGATTGAACAATACGGTGTTCCACGCGCAATCATCGAAACATGGGCGGCATTACCGTTGAGCACAGCAACAATGTGGGGCTTCTTTATCCTCTGCTTTATTGCCACTGTCACCTTAATTAACGCCTGTTCTTACACTCTGGCAATGTCCACTTGCCGTTCGATGAAAGAAGGTTCTGAGCCACCTTTATTGGTACGCATCGGCTGGTCTGTGCTGGTTGGTGTTATCGGCATCATTCTATTAGCTCTTGGTGGTTTAAAACCGATTCAAACCGCGATTATCGCTGGAGGATGCCCACTATTTTTCGTCAATATCATGGTCACCTTGTCCTTTATTAAAGATGCCAAAGTACATTGGAAAGACTGATCCGCTATACGCAAAGAATGACATATTAAGAGGTTATTAACATGGATTT
>JAEYFY010000380.1 GCA_023454395.1 Pseudomonadota bacterium | reverse complement strand
AGCAACTGACTGAGCTAATTTAGGCAGTTGTGCAAGGTGTTGTTGATGCTTAGCAAGTTTTAGTTTAGACAACATCACAGTGCTTAATTCTCTTGTTTATGATGGCAGATGGAGCCATCGTCCATGTAGATTTTCTTTAACCGATCTTCTGATCATAACATTAGTTATATGGGATGTACGCATAAAATCATCATATATAGCTAATTTATCAAAGGATGCGTGAACAATCACATAAAGAAACTTTCTCTTATGATTATAGCATTGGGCTATCTTTTGATGATCCAAGCTGTAAATCAAGATTGACTATTCCTTCATCAAATTGCACTTCAACAGAAAATCCCAGTTTTTTCGCTAAACTTATCATGTTGCGATTTTCAGGCATTGTTATCGCGGTTAAACGTTTGATGCCATGTTCTCTAGTATAGTTGATAAGTTTAGTCATAAGTTGATGACCTAAAGTATTTCCTTTTAAATCAGAGCGCACAAGAATAGCAAATTCTGCATGCTGATTATCAGGATCTGCCATTGCACGGGCAACACCAATGATTTCAGGTCGTTCTTCAGGATCACGGATGGCAACAAAAGCCATTTCTCGATCGTAGTCAATTTGTGTCATATTAGCGAGATCGTCATGGGTAAACTCACTGATCTCACTAAAATAGCGATAATAAAGATCTTCTTTTGTGACTTGGTTTATAAACGTTTTCAGTAATGGCTCATCTTCCGGTAAGATCGGACGGATAAAGCAAGGATTGTTATCTCTTAGAAAGAAGGTTTCTTCTAGCTCATTGGGATAAGGACGAATAGAGAGTCTTTGATGAGGATCACCTTGTAGTGGTGCTAACTCCATCGCGACATCAAGTAATGTAAAATCGTTACCAGAAACTAATAGAGGGTGAATATCTAATCTGACGATTTGTGGGCAATCTAAAAGTAAGTGAGAAACCTGCACCAAAAAATGGCTTAGACTTAATATATTTAGAGGCTGTAAAGCACTTCTAGGCTGTATCTTCCCGCTTTTTATTGCATTAATAACTAGATAACGGGCAAGCGCCATATTAAGAGGTGGTAAAGCAACTGCCGCTTTAGTTTCTATTTGCCACTCAACTCCCCCTTCACCTAATACAATTAATGGGCCAAAAATAGGATCTTGCTCTATTGCAACGCGTAGCTCTTGAGAGCCAGCTCTATTTGCCATACTTTGCACTAATAAACCCTGAATTTGTGCTTGAGGGTAGAGTTCTGTAACGCGCTCTATAATCGCATGAGCCGCTGATGATACTTCTGTGCTGTCTCGCAGATAAAGCATAACGCCTTGTACTTCGGACTTATGAGGAATATCAGGAGAACGTAATTTTAGCGCAACAGGATAACCAATCTTTTCAGCAATATTGACAGCTTCTTGAGCATTATGGGCAATCCAAGTAGGAAGAGTATTAAAGCCATATGCTTCCATAATTGGTTGAACTTGGTGTGTGTCTAATCGATATTGCTTATTTTTTAATGCCTCTTCAATACAATGATGTGCTTGTTGCGTATTCATTTTGATATCTAAAGGCAATGCTGGCGTTTCTTTTAACTGTTTCTGATTTCGACGATATTCCACCATATGCATAAATGCGGTAACAGCACCTTCAGGTGTTCGATAGGTTGGAATTCCGGCTTCGCTAAATAATTTGCGTGATTGCTGAGAAGAATACTCTCCGCCCCAGTTAGTAAATACGGTAAGCCATTTACGTCGAGGGTGTTTATTGATGGCTTCTATGACTCGTTGTGCAGTTTCAATGCTAGGAGCAATAGCACTTGGTGTGTGAATAAGGAGTAAAGCATCGTGATCATGGCTATCTAACAAACAATTTAATGCCAAAATATAACGATCAACCGTTGTATCATCACCTAAATTTAGCGGATTACGAATGGCATTTTCTTCTTGAATAACACTTTGTAGCTTTTGTTTTGTTTCATCTGTAAGTTGTGCGAGCTTTCCTGAATGCAAAAATAGTTCATCAACTGCCATCGCAGCAGGTGCAGAGCCATTGCTCATAATCATTAATCTTTCACCTTTTAAAGGTGTCATATAGCTAAGTGTTTCAACCGCAGAAAACATTTCATGAGTATCTTGTACTCGTAATAAACCCGCACGTTGAAAAGCCGCATCATAAGCCACGTCATAACTCGGTGTATCGCCTAATAACAGTTGAGCTTTTTGAGTACGACCACTTTTTATCACCAGAATCGGTTTGTTGCGCGAAGCACTACGAGATGCTGACATAAAACGTCGTGCATCTTTTATATGTTCAAGATGCAATAAAATAGCACTGGTTTTGCTGTCTCTTGCTAAAAAATCCAATAAATCATCGACTTGGATATCTTGATTATCACCTAACGCAATAAAGTAGGAAAAACCGATATTACGATAATAAGCCCAATCTAAAATTGTGTTGGCGACAGCTGCTGATTGCGAAATAAAAGCTAATTTTCCTTTTTTAACTGGAAGAGGGGAAAAGCTGGCATTTAACCCTTGCCACGGTGCTAAAAGCCCTAAACTATTGGGACCAAGTAAACGGATATGATATTGCTGACAAAGTAATTTTATTGGCTGGAATTGTTCAGGTTGTGCAGAAAGCACAATCACGGCTTTGCAACCCGATCCACCTAATTGTTTTAGTAGCTCAAGGTTGCGGCGATGATGTGTACAAATAATTGCGAGATCAGGAACTTGAGGTAATTTATCAATAGAAGGATAAGTGAAAACACCAGAGACAGAGCCACGAGAGGGATTAATCGGAAACACTGGGCCATTAAACCCACCACTGAGCAAATTTTTCATCATGGTGGTTCCTGCTCGACCTAATTTTTCAGAGGCACCGATCACAGCAATCGATTTAGGGCGTAATAGTGCTTCAAGACCTCGTTGGCTCATATCCACTCCAGAGTTTCATTATCAACTGCTATTCAATGTAGCTGATTTGCTCTTCTTTTGCCTGACTCCGGTCTGGTTTTCCAAGTAAATATTGTTGACGAAAGTAACTAAAATGAGAAAAAAGTTGTTGTGAGGCTTGAATATCACCAACATTCTCTAAAATAGAAGCCGCAACTTCTGCTGTACAATGTTGATCTTCTCTTGCTGCTTGGCGAAGTATGTACTCACATTTACTTGCCTCATTTAAAGAAAAGAGGGGCAATGCATTGAGATAAGGGCTTTTGCGAAACATTTTGCGAGCTTCGCTCCAAGTGCCATCAAGGAGGATAAACAAAGGTGGTTTGCTATTTACAGGGAGTTGGTTGTATACAACACGCTCACTTGATGCATAGCTTTCAGGGAAGACAACATAAGCTTGTCTATCTGGTGTATTGATTAAATCAAGTAAAGCCTGTTCTGGAGTGGTTCTAGACCATAAAAAGGCCTGCGTGTCTGGTAATACATCGGCAATTAATTTCCCCGTATTACTTGGCTTCATCACTTCAGTATCATACATCAATAAACAAAATTGGCTTTTGGCTGGTTGATTGACAATCGTGTCACAAAGACATTGTTTTTCAGGTAATAAGCAAAAAGTGCAACGTTTTGTACGAAAACCTCGCGCTTTAAAAGAGCGAGTTGAAATCGAAAGTCGATATTGACGAAGTCGAGAGACTGCATTGTCATGCATAACAGATTGACCAATACTTATAAAAAAGAATCGAATATTATCATGTTCAAAACAAACAAACTATTCAGTGTGTTTTTATCATAAAAATCATACTGATATATTGATTACGTATGAGATGAAGTTAATTATCAATTGATCCTGATTAGTTTATCGATTCCTGTGCGTGATTCTCTCGGTGACAGTTGCTAAACTATCATGTAATCTGCGCCCCTATTGCAGTTGGAGAGACAAATGAACGATTCTTATGAAGGTAAAAACGGCAAAGTAAAAGTGATGTATGTCCGTAG
>JAEYFY010000372.1 GCA_023454395.1 Pseudomonadota bacterium | reverse complement strand
GAATTAAAATGAAAAAACTGCTCTCTCTTTTGGTCACGATGAGTTTGGCAGGATTCAGCACTGCAAGTCAGGCTGAGGATCTGCTTCAAGTTTATCAAAAAGCAAAGGACAGTAACCCTGAGTTACGCAAGTCATTAGCTGAACGAAATCAAGCTTTTGAAAAAATTAATGAAGCTCGTGGCTCGTTATTACCACAATTAGGATTAGGCGCATCCGCAGATTATAAAAGCGGCTACCGCGATAATAACAACACCGAATCCAATTCTATTGGCGCAAGTTTAACGCTAACTCAAAGTGTGTTTAACATGGCATTATGGCGTCAATTAAACATTCAAGAAAAAACAGCGGGCATGAGCGATGTGACTTATCAAACAAGTCAGCAAAAGCTGATTTTAGATACCGCGACTGCTTACTTTGATGTTTTGCGTGCTATCGATTCATTATCATTTATTGAAGCGCAAAAAGAACAAGTTTACCGTCAATTAGATCAAACAACTCAACGTTTTAACGTTGGTTTAGTGGCTATTACTGACGTACAAAATGCCCGTGCAAATTACGATAGCGTATTAGCACAAGAAGTGGCTGGCCGAAATCAATTAGATAATGCATTAGAAAAACTACGCCAAGTAAGTGGTATCTATTACATTAATCTGGCATCACTAAACATCAGCCGTTTTTCAACAACCTCACCAGACTCTATTGAGAAACTGCTAAAAGATGCTGAAGAACGTAACTTAAGTTTATTAAGTGCACGTTTAGGTCAAGATTTAGCGCGTGAAAATATTCGTTTAGCACAATCAGGCCACTTACCAACCGTAGATTTAAATGCATCAACCGGTGTATCCAATAGCCATAGTCACGGTAGCGCATTACCACCAGCAACAGCGGGTAATAGTCGCAATAGTTACAGTGGTCAAAATAGTATTGGTCTATCTGTTAGTATCCCTCTGTATACTGGCGGTAAAACAAGCTCACAAGTTGAACAAGCACAATATGGTTTTACAAGTGCTAGCGAACAATTAGAATCGGTTTATCGTTCTATTGTCCAAATCGCACGTTCTTCTTATAACAATATTTCTGCATCAATCAGTAGCATTAAAGCGTATCAACAAGTTGTTGTTTCTGCGCAAAGTTCATTAGATGCAACTGAAGCGGGTTATCAAGTGGGAACTCGTACTATTGTTGATGTGTTAAATGCCACAACAACGCTTTATGATGCAAAACAAAAATTATCCAACGCGCGTTATGACTATTTAATTAACCAATTAAATATTGAATATGCGCGTGGCACATTAAATGAAAATGACTTAATTCAGTTAAATAATGCACTGGGTGCAGAAGTTTCGACTTCACCAGATAACATTATTCGCCCATTAACAAGCCCTGCACTTAACGTTGCACCTTGATCGTGAATTAAGAATTTAGTTACTTACACAAAACCGCTTTCAGCGATAAACTGATAAGCGGTTTTTTTTATGCTTCCTCTTCACATAAGATATTGTGTTATGGCTTAAATTAAGATCTCAGCAATATCTATCTTCTTGTATTAACAAAGACCTTAATTACAATTGGGCTAAAAAGAGAGGATTTACCTAATTTCATTACCCTTAACCTTATAAAGATCACAAATTTCTGGTTATCCCTGATGATTAGGCGTTTCTTATTTATTTTCTAGATTATTTAACCTATCCTAGCTTTTATTTTGAACGTTTTACCTTTTATGGATCTTACAATATGCCAATGAAACGTACCAAATCGATTAATCGTGATGCTTTCCGTAAAGCATTTCGTCCTTATCGCCTGGCGCCTGTTGCAATCGCCATCACTGCTGTATTCGCGCTTTCAGGATGTGAAGAGAGCGATGAAACAGTTTCACTGTATATGAATGCACAAGAATGTGCTCAAGCAAATCCTTCACAAGCTGCGCAGTGTGAGGACTCTTATCGCACAGCATTGCAAGAAGCACAGCGTACAGCACCAAAATATGCAACGTTAGAAGACTGCGTTGCTGAATTCGGTGATGCACAATGTACACAAACAGCATCTATTGATGGACAGCCTGTTAGTACTGAAAATGCCAATAATTTAAGCCCAGACAGCTCACAAATGGCTCAAGCTAACTCCGGCGGTAGCTTCTTTATGCCATTAATGGCGGGTTATATGATGGGTCGCCTAATGGGTGGTGGTGCGCCAGCACAACCTCTGTTTAGTTCACGTAATCCAACAAGCCCTGCTAATGGTAAATTTGTGGACGCAACAGGCCGTAACTATGGTCCTGCAGTGGGTGGTCGTCAAATGAACGTACCCAAAACAGCCATGACACCAAAACCATCAACAACCTCGACAGTAACTCGTGGCGGCTTTGGTAATACGGTTTCAAGACAAGCTGCGGCTCAACGTACCAGTGCAACAAATAATAACCGTAGCTCTACCGGTTCATCTTCTTACCGTTCAGGTGGTTAATTAAAACCATGAAACGTGAAAATATCATTGAACGCCCGGATTGGCGTGAAAAAGCAACCGAATTCGGCTTTAACTTTCATACAATGTATGGCGAGCCTTATTGGTCTGAAGATGCTTATTATCAATTCTCAATGGAAGAGGTTGAAACGTTAGAAGAAACGACGGAAGAGTTACATCAGATGTGCTTGCAAGTCGCTGATAAAGTGGCTAATAGTGAAGAGTTGCTGACTCGTTTTCAAATCCCACGTCACTGTTGGGATTTTGTCCGTGATTCATGGAAATCGTCTCAACCTTCTCTCTATTCACGTCTTGATTTAGCCTATGACGGCAAAAGCCCAGCAAAATTGTTAGAAAATAATGCAGATACCCCCACTTCATTGTATGAATCTGCTTTTTTCCAATGGATCTGGCTTGAAGATCAAGTCAATGCAGGTCGTTTACCGCAAAATGCTGATCAATTTAATAGTATTCAAGAGAAGTTAATTGATCGATTCGCAGAGCTTCGTGATCAATACGGCATGCGTTATCTGCATATGTCTTGTTGCCAAGACACGGAAGAAGATCGTGGTACGGTTCAATATTTACAAGATTGTGCTGAAGAAGCAGAAGTAACAACTGACTTTGTCTTTATTGAAGATCTGGGTTTAGGTGAACGTGGTGAGTTAACTGATCTGCAAGATCAGATAATCAGCAATATGTTTAAGCTTTACCCTTGGGAATTTATGTTCCGCGAAGACTTCTCAACTAAATTAGCTGATGCAGGTATTCGTTGGTTGGAGCCATCTTGGAAGAGTATTATCTCGAATAAAGCATTACTGCCAATGCTTTGGGAGATGTTCCCTAATCATCCAAATCTACTACCAGCCTATTTTTATGATGGCAAAGCGCCTGATTCATTATCACGTTATGTTATCAAGCCACTGTTTTCACGCGAAGGTGCAAATATTCGTATTGTTGAAAATGGCAAAGATATTGCTGTTGCAGATGGCCCTTACGGTGAAGAAGGTTTTATTGTTCAAGATTTCCATCCACTACCAAAATTCGGTGATAGCTATACATTAATTGGCAGCTGGTTGGTTAACGATCAATCCGCGGGTATTTGTATTAGAGAAGATAGAGAGCTTATTACTCAAGATCTCTCACGCTTCTATCCACATATTATTTTAGATTAATAGAAATCTTAAAATTATATTGAGCACCTTATTGTTTATAAGCAGTAAGGTGTTTTTTATTGCAAAAACCTTCTCATTTTATGATTTCAATATATGGCTATATTCCAGAAATAATCATATCCATAGCAGATACAATCGCGGTATGGATCTCAGGTTTAACACACACGATATCAACTGTTCTTAGCTTATTCTTTGCTACAACGGTTATAGATTTCGTCATAACAACATATTTCTGATTATCTATTTCAATAACGGGTGTCAATATTTCTACTTGAGAATTCTTATCTGATAACTGAGTAATCGGTATAATAACCCGAGAATCAAGATCACTTAGTAGCTCATTTTGAATATCAATAAAATAAGGGTATTGTTCTTTCGATTTAAGGGATTTGTTACGATATACCGTATATTGAGACATTAAATAACCCCATATTCATCGTCGTCAGTAAACAACCCCATTTCTTGTTCAAATTCATTAAGAGCTTGGATGCCATTTTTGTTTTCCGCTTTCCACTGTTCTCGCTTTTTTTCACGAATTGCATCAGATAACATTTGATCGAGTGTTGCTGATAAATTAATTCCAAGCGCTCGCGCTTCATCCACCAATTTTGCAGTTAGATACACATTAACTCCTCGTTTATCTTTTTTACTCATTGCTAATGTTTTCATTATAAGCTCCATTTATGCGCATCATTTATGTGCATAAGTGTAGAGCAGATAATTATCAACATCAAACTAGAAGATATTCAAAAAAACATAATCGATTTATTTAATGAAATATAAAAAGTATTCATTGAATAGTAATGAAGCTTATCAGAGATTTATTCAAATAAAAATAAAACCAATACAAACAAAAGGTTAAAAGTATTTATTATATCTATATAGAGAATTGGAAAGATCAACAATAAGGGAAATATAATGAGTTGATACATTATATTTAATATAAAAAAGGTCAAATTCTATAAAAGTGAATTTGACCTTTAGATTTTATAAATTGGGTTTATTGAACAATCTTATCCAATTTGAAATGTCATCATACTGAGCGATTTATTAACAATATCATTATTCAGTAATGTTACTTTTTCACCTTCTTGTTTTAAACCTAATAGGTATAACGCAGGTAAAAAATGCTCTGCTGTTGGATGAGATAATCGCCCTTCTTCCGTTGATAAAATCGTAAAGAGGTCAGTTGGCTCTTTGTCACTTTGCAAGCTACTTTCTATTGCTTCACTAAACGAAAGCGCCCAAGGATAAGGCGTTGCATCACTGTTTTGCCAATCCATCATTCTTAAGTTATGAACAATATTACCGCTACCAATAATTAAGACGCCTTCTTTACGCAACTCAACTAATTTTTGACCTAATTGGTAGTGCCATTGTGCTGATTGACGCGCATCAATGCTTAATTGAACAACAGGAATATTTGCCTTGGGATACATTTTTTCAAGTATCCCCCAACTTCCATGATCTAATCCCCATTGATCCATATCGAGTTTTAATTTAATCGGATCAATAAGATCTTCAATCAGCGCGGCTAAACCTATTGAGCCTCGCGCTGGGTATTCTATTGCATACAATTCTGGTGGAAATCCATAAAAATCATGAATTGTCTTTGGTTGCGACATTGCCGTCACATAAGTTCCATCAGTATACCAATGGGCAGAAATCACTAAAATTGCTTTAGGTTGAGGAAGGTTTTCCCCTAATTTTGACCAGAGGCGAGTATATGTATTATCTTCTAATACATTCATTGGACTACCATGCCCAATAAACAGCGCTGGCATTATTTTTGTTTCCATAAACCACCTCTTATGGCGAGTGTTCTTATCACATAAGCATACTGCCTTCTTACTTGAAATATAGTCAAAGAAGTATGAAATAGTTATTCAAAAAATATGAAAAAAGCCACCTAAGTCTCCTTAAGTGGCTTGATATAAGTGTGTGTGTGTTTTCAGTGTCGTTTATAACATGTTAATTTCAGCCAGCTTTTTTCTCCTCACGAAGACGATAAGCCACTAAATCTTCAATTGTTAACACTGGCATATTGTGCTTTTTAGCAAAAGTGATCACTTCTGGCGCTCTTGCCATTGTGCCATCGTCATTTGTTAATTCGCATAACACTGCAACGGGTTTAAAACCGGCTAACGTTGCTAAATCAATCGACGCTTCAGTATGTCCGCCACGCGTTAACACACCACCAGGTTGACCTCGTAATGGGAATACGTGACCTGGACGATTTAAATCACTTGGTTTTGCATTGTCAGCTGCCGCTGCACGCACTGTGGTTAAGCGATCTGATGCTGAAACACCCGTTGTAACACCTTGTGCCGCTTCAATTGTTACCGTAAACGCGGTATGGAAATGACTGGTGTTATTTTCCACCATCATAGGCAAATCAAGTTGTTGACGGCGTTCTTCTGTAATGCATAAACAAACAATGCCACTGCCATGACGAATAGACATCGCCATTTGTTCTGTGGTCATTGTTTCTGCTGCGAAAACCATATCGCCTTCATTTTCACGGTTCTCGTCGTCGAGCACCATCACGCCTTTACCAGCACGAAGGGCTTCTAGAGCAAGTTCAACACGCTCAAATGGATTACCGAATTCGGAAAGTAGCGTCTGATTCATGGTAAAAAAACCTCAATAATTAATGAAAGTTACCAGAATCAGGGCAGTCTTAGGAGTGGATCTCTGCTTAATAAACACACAAGCAGAAACAACAGGAATGGATACAATGATCCTACTGATGCTATTTTATTCTCTCCCATCCAGACTTTAACTGTCGGCTCCAGAATCGCACTGGATCTGCTGACCTTTGCATTACAATGGCAACACAAAGCGCTCGCGGGCTTTACCCAAGTATTTAGGTATTTACCGCCGGTGGGGACTTTCACCCCGCCCTGAGATTAACGGTGAAACTATACGCTTTAAAATTATAAGAGGCAATCATCAATCGGCGACAATCTCTGTTTCATCACATAATCGTTTTATGACATACGGTTATTTAACGATTTATAATAAAAAAGTAACAATAATATTGATATCTGGTTTAATTCCCTCTGTCCTCATATTACACTTAGCCTCAGCTTTCTATTTTATTTGTGAGGACTTCCCATGTTGGACCCGAAAAAACTTGAACAAGTCGCGCGCCAAATCCAAAACGTTCTGCCTCAGGGTATTAAAGATTTTGGTGATGATATTGATAAAAAAATCCGCACTGTTCTGCAATCTCAATTAAACAAATTGGATTTAGTCAATCGCGAAGAGTTTGATGTACAAACACAAGTCTTATTACGTACTCGTGAAAAACTGACCCGTTTAGAACAACGTTTAAATGAGTTAGAAGCAGGTCTACTGGAAAAACCTCAAACTGAAGTTGAAGAAGTTGAAATTGTGGTAGAAACTCAACCTGACAATAAAGCTTAATCTATTCAATTTATTGCTGATTTCAGTTTAGTCATAAAGCAAAAAACCCTGTATCTAACAAAGACACAGGGTTATTTTTTAGATATAAAAAGTTAATTAATCACTATTTTAACTCTGGCCAATAGTCTTTATTAACTTCAATTAAATCATCTAGAATTGCTTTTGCAACAGTCGCGCTTGGCACCGTTTTGGACATTGTAATAGCCTGCCAAAGTTTCAAATATGACTTTTCAATCCACGCTTCTACCACTAATTTTTCAACTGCAACTTGCTGGCCCATCATCCCTTTTTGGAATAATGGAATTTTACCCATAACTAAAGGCTCTGGCCCATGACTTCCGACAATACAAGGGATCTCAACCATTGCCTCAGGATCAAAATTAATAATTGATCCATTATTAGGAACGATCAGTAACATTCTTTCTTGCGTATTAAACGCAATAGCCGTTGCGAGATCGACAATATAAGAAGCATGTTCATCTATCTCAAGATGACCAGCAGATGATTTACCCGCAGCGGTAATTGCACGACACGCGCTAAAAACATTCTTTTCTCTGTGCTCCATCACTTCATTCGCTCGCGTATGGTTAGGATCAGAATGCTCAACAACATAATCAGGGAATAGATAATACTTCAAGTAAGTATTTGGCATCGTATCTGGATCTAATGCCCATACATCTTTTGCTTTACCAAAGGTATCATTCCAGCTTGCTTCAACAGGCTCCCCCGCTACTTTTGGAATATATCCATATTCTGCAACATGCTTTCTGATAATCGGTAATAGATCATTACCTTGTAAATCTTCAACTTGCGTCCACCAGCCAAAATGATTTAAGCCATAATAACGGACACGCATCTCTTTACGTGATTTTAATCCTGCAATTTGTGCCATGCGTGATTCAATACCAATTGGCATATCGCAGATATTTAAGATTTTGGCATTGGGTTTTAAACGACGGGTAGCTTCAGCGACAATAGCTGCTGGATTAGAATAATTCAACATCCATGCATTTGGTGAATATTTTTCCATATACTCAACCAATTCTAACACGCCACCAATAGAACGCATGCCATAAGCAATACCACCTGGTCCACAGGTTTCTTGCCCTAACACACCATGACGTAAAGGAATTTTTTCATCTTTTTCACGCATAGGGTATTTACCGACACGGATATGCGCCATCACAAAATCAACATCAGTAAAAGCTGTTTTAGGATCAGTGGTATAACAAAACTCAATTTCAGGTGCTTTTTCAGTAAGAATTATTTCACAAGCTTTAGCAATAGTTTCTTGCCGCTCGGCATCATTGTCATAAAATTTGATGGCTCTTAATGGAAAACGTTTTAAATTTTCCAGTAGCATCAAAATAATACCGGGTGTAAATGTACTTCCGCCACCTGCAATTACGACTGAGAACTTCTTCATTATATAGCCTCCGACAAGGTGATTTTTTGTGTATCTTCTTTCATCAATTGTTCAATCTTGTCTCTCACTTGAGAAACGTGTAGCCCGATAATAATTTGTAATGCATGACCTTTACGCACTACACCATGTACACCGAGCCGTTTAAAATAGGCATCTGTTTCAACTAATTCGCTATCGATAACTTCAATACGTAAACGGGTTGCACAGTTATTTAAAGATTTGATATTTACACTTCCTCCCAAGCCTTCAAGAATGCCTTTAGGCAGTGCAAGTTTGCGGTCTTCTTTTGCTATTTTTGAGTTATCTAAAGGCTGTGATTTCTTATTTTTATAATCTTCTTTGCTATATAGTTTGATCTCTTCGTCGTCTTCTTCACGAACCGGTGTTTTTAAATTAAGTTTGATAATTAATGTTCTAAACACCACAAACCAAATTATTGTAAAAGTAAGGCCTATAACTATTTGCGTAATAATCATTCCGTAATGGTTATGAAACATGGGGATCCAATTCATAGGGAGGAAATTATCGATGATCCCTCCGCCCATATTGCCCACAACCCCAAAGTGATAAAGTGTCGTCGCTAAGGTAGCTGCAAGTACGGCATGGATCGCAAATAATAATGGTGAGATAAATAAGAATGTGAATTCTAAGGGTTCTGTTATTCCCACAAATACAGCGGTCAATGCAGAAGGTATAAGTAAGCCAGCAATCTTAGCTCTGTTTTTAGGTGCCGCAGTAAAATAAAGAGCAAGCGCTATACCAATAGAACCAAAGACTTTGCTATTACCATGTAGCGCAAAACCACCTTCAGGAAATAACTCTTTTAAAGATTGGGTACTTTGACTGAAATATTGCATATTTCTAGCCCAATCAACCTGAATACCATGTTCAGTGACTGCGGGGCCAAAAATAAAAGGTCCGTAAATAAAGTGATGTAAACCAGTAGGAATTAAAATACGCTCAAGAAAGGTATATATCCAAACCCCCAAAGAGCCTGATTCAACCATAAACACTTGCAAAGATTGAATACCAATTTGCACTTTAGGCCAGAAAAATAACGTTATCCACGCTAACGGTAACATCATAAAAAAACTAATTAATACAACATAAGATGTTCCCTGAAATATACCTAGAAATACAGGAAGTTGTTTATCGAAATAACGATTATGTATCCCAGTGACAATGCCAGCGATAATAATTGCACCAATAATACTGGTATCTAATGTTTTAATACCAGCAATCATTGTAAGACCACTATTTCCACCGACTTCATTTGTAAAGTCTATGCCAAAATAACTGCCCCAAACAATTCCCATTGCATTAATAAAATAATTCCAAGTGAGAAAACTCACCATAACGGCAAGGCAAGCTCTTGCTTGTGCAGTTTTAGCTAAACCTATTGGCAAACCAATTGCAAAAATAAGAGGCATATTACGAAAAACCGTCCATCCCCCCTCTTCAATAATATGAACAATTTGAGCGAATAAACTATCGGGTCTTAATAAATCTTCACTAATAAATAATGGATTCTGTAATAGAATTGCAATGCCTACAACAATACCTGCGAAAGGAAATAGCAGGACAGGGGTAAACATGGCTCCACCAAATCTTTGTATTTGACTGAGCATAAAAATATCCTCTTATTTACTGCTACTGAAATGACATGCTCTTTAATTTATATTTCTTCTGTGAAATTAGATTAGGTTCTTTTCTCTTTATTCCCTCATCCAAAATGAACTATTCGTGATCTAATTCATACTAATCTTTCACGCTAAGTGATCTACTTTTTAGTTAAAAGGTAGATCAGTTTTTATTTTTTGATAACGTTCACATTTTAAAGGTATAAATGATCGCGCTATATATCAAAAGATTAGATTCATATAAATTAAATAGAACAAGCCAGTTTTTAGAATAAAAAGAGGTATAAAAATGATCTATAAAGACATTGCAAAAAGCCTAAGAGTTCAAATAAATTCTGCCGGATATCAAATTGGCGACCCACTACCCGCAGAAAAAACATTAGCGCAACAATACAACGCATCAAGAATGACAATACGTAAAGCGGTAGATTTATTAGTTATTGCAGGATTATTAGAACGAAAACATGGTTCAGGGACTTATATTAAAGAAAAAGATGTTCATCATGAAAATGCTAGCCTAAAAGGCTTTGTCGAATTAATGGCTAATACGGCTCACAACGTAAGAAGCGAAGTGATAGAGTTTAGTGTTATTCCCTGTCCTTTGTCTATTTCCAGTAAATTGCGCATAAAATCAAATGAACGTATTTTTTATTCAAGAAGAATACGTTATGTTGACAATAAACCGCTTATTGTTGAAGACAGTTATATGCCCGTAAAATATTTTAGTAATTTAACATTAACTCATTTAGAAGGTTCTAAATTTGATTTTATTGAAAATATTTGTCAAATAAAAATAGCGGGAAGTTACGAAACTTTTCACCCAATTATGCCGGATAACAATATTTGTCAATTATTAAAAATAGAGAATAATATTCCCATATTAAGGCTCAGCACATTATCATACAGTATTCATGGTGATTATATTAATTACTCAATAATGTATAGAAATACCCAAGATTATATTGTTGAGTATCATTTAAAACGAGAACAATAATCATTAATATAAAATAAGATTAAAGCTTCATTATTAATAATTGTATTTGTTGTGATGACAGCAAAAAAAAGCACTCCGAAGAGTGCCATTCATTTTTATAAATGCCATTATTTCTTTTTAATCGCATTAATAATATTTGTTGTAGAAATACCGTCTTCAAAATTCAGCACTTTTACTTCACCACCTGCAGCCCAAACTTCTTTGCTACCTGCAATGTCTTCTGGCTTATAGTCGCCACCTTTAACTAAGATATCCGGTAATACAGAGGCAATTAAGCGCTGTGGAGTATCTTCTTCAAACGCAACAACCCAATCGACGGCACCTAATGCGCCTAACACAGTCATACGCTGTTCTAATGGGTTAACAGGGCGACTTTCACCTTTTAAGCGCTTAGTAGACGCATCACTATTTACCGCAACGATAAGGCGATCACCTAATTTGCGTGCATTCGCTAAATAGCTAACGTGCCCTGCATGAAGAATATCAAAACAGCCATTTGTCATCACAATACGCTCACCGCGCTGACGCGCCAATTCGACAGCTTGTTTTAATTGTTCTTCTTCCATCATGCCAAACCCGTTGTCAGAACGGCCACGAATAGCATTTTCAAGCTCTATAGGAGATACCGTTGATGTCCCTAATTTACCCACAACAACACCTGCTGCGGCGTTAGCAAGGAAACAGGCTTCAGCTAAAGGTTTACCAGCAGCTAAAGAGGTTGCTAATACGCCAATGACCGTATCACCAGCACCAGTTACATCATAAACTTCTTGTGCTTGAGTTGGTAAATGTAATGGTGCTTCATTAGCACGAAGTAAGCTCATTCCACGCTCTGATCGAGTGATCAGCAACGCTTCAAGATCTAAATCTCGAACTAATTGAGTCCCTTTTTCCACCAGCTCATCATCGGTTTTACAAACACCAACCACTTGTTCAAATTCAGACATATTTGGCGTTAATAGCGTCGCACCACGATAGCGTTCAAAATCTGATCCCTTAGGATCGATTAATACAGGCACACCCGCTTTTTTCGCCAGTTGGATCATCTCTTGAACATGAGAAAGCGCCCCTTTGGCATAATCGGATAAAATCAATGCACCAATAGAAGGTAATGCTTGCTGAATACGTTCATAAATAGGTTGAGGATCAACATTGCTAAACCCTTCTTCAAAATCAAGACGGATTAATTGCTGATTACGAGAAAGAACACGTAATTTAGTGATCGTTGGGTGTGTCGCAACAGAGACAAAATCACAACGCACATTGACCTGATTTAATGTATTGCTCAATGCTTTTGCAGCTTCATCAATACCTGTTAAACCCACTAAACGCGAATTAGCACCAAGAGACGCAATATTCATCGCAACGTTTGCGGCACCGCCTGGTCGCTCTTCTGTGGTATCCACTTTAACCACTGGCACTGGGGCTTCTGGTGAAATTCGACTTGTTGGGCCATACCAATAGCGGTCTAACATGACGTCACCGACAACCAACACATTGGCCTTATTAAAATCCGGCAGCGTTACTTTCATCCCATACTCCACATTTATTTTCAAAATAAGCCGAAATAATACCATAACTTGTTAGGCAAAAAGAGATACACATAAGACTTCATGCCAACAAACCATTACTCTTGTTCACCAAGCCACTTCAATTTGCTTTTTAATACACACTCTCGCTCTGCGATAAAACAATGATTATCCACAATGGCAGGCAATGCTTGTAGAGCCAGATGATGCAATTCATTACGCAATGTGACATAAGCATGTGTTAAAGCGAGAGCTTCATCCTCATCCATCACTTGATGTTTTGCCATGAGTTCAAAAATACGCACATTGTCAGACCAACGCGTTAAAGCCGGATATTGGTGAGAAAAACGCAAGACTAAATATTGCGCGATAAATTCAATATCAGTAATACCGCCAGATGAGGTTTTTAAATCAAACTTATCAGCTTGTGTTGGTGCAAGATGTTGCACCATTTTTTTACGCATATCGCGTACTTCATTTTGTAACACATCAGCATCACGAGAAAGACATAACGTTTCATGGCGAATACGTGAAAACATCTGTTGTAATTTATCATCGCCATAAATCATTCTAGCGCGAATTAAAGCTTGATGTTCCCAAGTCCAAGCTTCATTTTTCTGATATTCATCAAAAGCTTGAATAGTACTAACCAACATACCGGATTCCCCCGAAGGGCGTAAACGCGCATCAACTTCATATAACACGCCAGAAGATGTTCTGGTACTAAACAAATGGATAATACGCTGTGCCAAACGCAGATAAAACTGGCGAGCATCAATCTGTTTTGCCCCTGTTGTCACAGTATTTATTGGACAATCTAATAAAAAGACTAAGTCCAAATCAGAGCTATATCCTAACTCCCATCCCCCCAATTTGCCGTATCCAATCACCGCAAAACCCAGCCCATCACGATGAGCTAAATGTTCAGGTTCGCCATAACGTTTCACCATATATGACCAAGCTTGATGAACAACCGCATGAATAATAGCTTCAGCTAAATAGGTTAAGTGGTCGCTAACCTTCATTACAGGCAATACACCTGTAATATCTTCAGCGGCAATACGCAATAATTGAGCTTGTTTAAATTGGCGTAAAGCTTCTAGTCGCTGCTCTTCATCTTCTTCTGGCACTCGTAATAAATATTGGCGTAGTTCATCACGATAGGCATCTAAAGGCAGGGGTTGATAAAGAGAATTGGGATCAAGTAATTCATCTAATAATAAAGGGTGAAGCGCTAATTGTTCAGCGATCATCGGAGATGCCGCACAGAGTCGTATCACATGCGTTAAAACTTCATCCGATTCTTGCATTAACTCTAAATACGTTGTGCGACTCACAATGCTTAATAGCAAAGGCGTCACGCGTTGTAGCGTCACTAACGTTTGAGGTTGCTGGCAAATTTTAGCCAATAGTTTTGGCATTAAGGCATCAAGAACATCACGCCCTCTTGGCCCTATTGTTCGCTTGCCAATATCTTGGCGAAAATTCTGCAACGTCTGATTTATTGCTTCAAGCGCTTCACTGGTTAATGTTTCATGAAATAATGACGACGTTTCCGGCAGGCGACCAAGTAACCAAAGACGCTTAAATTCAGAGATATCATCTTCATCGTCGTTTTCATCTTCTTCACCAATTAATTGCGTGAAAATAACGGAAACAGCCTGCATCTTGTGGTTAATTTCTTGATAAAGCGTTTCCCAATCATCAAATCCCATTGCCAAAGTCAATCTGGCTTTATCTTCTAATGTGTCTGGCAACGTTTGGGTTTGCTGATCCCCAATAGACTGCAAAAGATTTTCTAATTGGCGCAAAAAAAGATAGCTTTCAGCTAATTGTGCCGTTTCTTCTGCGGTGAGTAATTCAAGTTTCGCAATAACGTTAAGCACCGTTAATAATGAATTACTTTGAAGTTCAGGCTCTCTACCACCGCGAATTAGCTGGAAAACTTGCGTAATAAATTCAATTTCACGAATACCACCAGAGCCTAATTTTATATTATCAATCATGCCACGACGACGAACTTCGCGACTTATCATGGATTTCATATTTCTAAGTGATTGAATAACACTAAAATCAATATAACGACGATACACAAAAGGACGCAACATTTGCCGTAAAACTTGGCAATACTCTTTCTTTTCTGCACCTAAAACACGCGCTTTGATCATCGCATAGCGTTCCCAATCACGCCCTTGCTCTTGATAATAATCTTCCAGTGCTGCAAAGCTCATTACCAAAGGTCCACTTTCTCCAAAAGGACGTAATCGCATATCAACACGATAGACAAACCCATCAATGGTATGTTGATCCAGTGCCTTAATCAGCTTTTGACCTAAGCGAGTAAAAAACTGTGCATTATCTAGTTCTCGACGTCCACCTTGCGTAAATCCATTTTCAGGATAGGCAAAAATTAAATCGATATCAGAAGAAAAATTAAGTTCAAATCCACCTAGTTTTCCCATTCCTAAAATCAGTAATGGCTGAGGTTTTCCTTCATGATCACAAGGCGTTCCCCATTGTTGGCAACATTGCTGATAAAGCGTATCTCTCGCGACACAAATTAATGTTTCGGCTAAAACACTCAAATGCTTTAGCACACAAGGAATATCGCCTAATTGAAAAAATTGTAGCCATGCAATGCGCACCAATTGTTGATGACGAAATTGGCGTAAAACTCGCATAACGTCATCTTCATTATCAATATTGGCTAATTTTGCTGTCAATTGAGGCTCATAAGTCTGCCATTCCACACTCGTTGGTGGATTTTGCCTGATATCAGTCAACCATTGAGGATTAACGCGCAAATGCTCTGTTGCAAAGGGGCTAAAAGCCAAAAATTGTTGTTCTTGTTCACAAAAAGGCGCTAACGCATTCAATTGAGAAGAGAACCCACACTGCGCTTTATCCCACAATTGTTGAAATACACCGATAACAGACATAAATAGACTCTCAAGTTGTCAGGAAATTAAGCAATAGACAGTAACCACGCCATAGAAGATAACTTAAAATTCAACCATAAAACATGATAATAGTCGGTTGCTGTTGTAAATGTTAACGGCGAAATTGCATTGAGTGATTGTTCCATAGAACCAGGTAAATCAGACTGTTTTTTGCACCAATCTGAAAATAACGCCAACATGGCAGGCATGGTAATTGTCGGTGGCGTCGGATTGGCAAAAATCGCTTCTTCTAATGCCTGTATTGCACTTAACCATTTAGTCAATTGTTGAGCCGTTGTGTCACTAGGAGAAAGATTAACCACACTTAACGATAATGCAGGTTTATCTTTCGCCAAATAATAGCCTCGAGCCGCTTTACTGCGAGAAGCAAGACGTAATCCGCCCTTTTCACCTAAATAAGCCGCTAATGCGATAACATCTGATACATGGCCTTTTTTGAGTTCTAACTCGAACTCTTCAATTGGCAATTCATATTGATGAGTGCGAATAGCTCCTTTATCTAACACCACTTCAATTTGACTATCTTGAAAATCCACCAGCCAGATTTCGCGATAAAAATCAGTATTAAACAGTACATCAAGTTGCGTTTCTAATAGAGTAAGATCGGTATTTTCAGGCCAGATCTCTGCGGGGAAACGGGTTAAATCTAATTTAGGTTGAGCTAATTCCACGTTATATTCTGGACGTTGATGCAAACCGGCAACGACTTTACCAGCTGTTTTAATTGTCATTTCATAACTATCATCAACACCACGAATACGCAGCCCCATATCCCAACGGCGAATTTGATTATCTGCGGTTTCAAAGTAAAGATTAGTCAGCTTTTTAGGGGCAGTGTGCTGATGAGGTAGAGTCAGAATGCGCTGAATAATGTGAGGAATAGCGGCAGGTATGGCACTCATTTTGAGTTCAGTTTCTAATTGGCTCATTCTATTTCCCTTAAGTAAATCAATTGATTAGTAAAATATTTGACGCATTTT
>JAEYFY010000362.1 GCA_023454395.1 Pseudomonadota bacterium | reverse complement strand
CAATCTTCTCTGGTAATGCTGTTGAGAACATCAAAAGCTCTGTTATTGATGAAGTGGTTGTCTGCGATACAATTCCGTTATCAGCAGAAATCAAAGCATTAAATAAAGTCCGCTCATTGACCCTTTCAGGCATGTTGGCTGAAGCAATTCGTCGCATTAGCAATGAAGAGTCAATCTCTGCGATGTTTGAACATTAATTTGTTATAACATTCATTGCAATTTGAGATAACTAAACCCGCTATAGCCTATGTTATAGCGGGTTTTTTGTTGTTTATTCTAGATTAAAAATTTAGGCAACAAAAAACCCGTTATCATTAAACGGGTCTATAGGTGTGTATTACAACGCATAATGACAACTATTATTCACTGAATATCAGTTTTTAATTTTATTGTTGTTTTTATCTATTCTGATATTTATTTGTGATAATAACATTATGGATAACGGTGATTGTCATGACGACGATAACGTTCATCATGGTTACGTAACCACCAATATCTTTCTGCTATTGTTTCTCTACCACCAATACGGGCGCCGGCTAACCAGACCAAAGCACCGATAAAGATCCCCATTAAAGAGATATCTGATAAGAATTCAGGCAACCCTAATGGGAAAATATGAGTAAGAAGCGTATAACCAAGACTACCGAGCATTACAATCATCCCCGTAGCCATGCATAAATTACCAACTGCAAACGCATGTTTATATTTCATGTTGCACCTCCAAGCGCGTCGTCAGACGATTCAACAAAAAAATACATCGAATAACCTTTTGTTCTTTGCAGTTATTATAGACATAAATACTAAGAAGTTATTGTCGAAGGGATCACATCGCTCCGAAATTTATTGACAATTCTTAACAAAAAATGTGTTTTTCTCTTTCAAAAGAAGAAAATAGTACCAGTTTTGTCATTTTCGCTCTTTTTGTTAAATCAAAAAGATGATATTTCCTCTGCTTATCATTGCAAAAAAACATTCTATGTAATCTATTTTGTGCTTCTGAGCTTAGACAGGTAAACTATGACCTTTCTTTTAAGACGATAACAGTGAAAGGCTATTGTGAGTAAAATTAAACTTATCGTCGGGTTAGCAAACCCCGGTGCAGATTATGCCCAGACTCGCCATAATGCGGGTGCTTGGTATGTAGATTTATTGGCTCAACGTCATCAGCAATCTCTAAAAGAAGAGAGCAAATTCTTTGGTTACACCGCACGTATTAATTTAAACGGTAATGATGTTCGTTTATTAGTGCCTACTACTTTTATGAACTTAAGTGGTAAAGCGGTACAAGCAATGGCAAATTTCTATCGCATAGAACTTGATGAAATTTTAGTTGCTCATGATGAACTCGATTTACCGCCTGGTGTTGTCAAAATGAAGTTAGGTGGTGGCAATGGCGGTCATAACGGATTAAAAGATATTCAAAGTAAGTTTAGCAATAATCCAAATTTCTATCGTTTACGCATTGGCATTGGTCACCCGGGTGATAAAAATAAAGTGGTTGGCTTTGTATTAGGCAAACCGCCAATGAGTGAACAAAAATTAATTGATGATGCTATTGATGAAGCACTTTCGTGTACAGATATTTTAATGCGTGATGGTTATGAGAAAGCAATAAACCGCTTACATAGCTTTAAAGCATAATCATTACATTGATAGATTAAACAATTTCAATATTCAGAGGGTAAAATGCCCTCTTCTTTTGTGCGATGACTCCCTGATGATTTAATCAAACAGGGATTTGCTCTATAATAGCGCCAAATTTTTTTTAACAGCACACAACAGGAATACTCCCTCCTGTTGTTTTTATGTGACAAGGTGAACGTTTATGGGATTTAAATGTGGTATCGTCGGTCTGCCTAACGTAGGGAAATCTACACTATTTAATGCCTTAACTAAGGCAGGTATTGAGGCAGCCAACTTCCCATTCTGTACTATCGAGCCAAACACAGGTGTTGTTCCAATGCCTGATCCTCGCTTAGATAAATTGGCTGAAATTGTTAAACCACAGCGTATTTTACCAACAACAATGGAATTTGTTGATATTGCGGGTTTAGTCAAAGGCGCATCTAAAGGTGAAGGTTTAGGTAACCAATTCCTAACAAATATTCGTGAAACTGAAGCGATTGGCCATGTGGTTCGTTGTTTTGAAAATGACAATATCATTCACGTTGCTGGTAAAGTTGATCCTGCTGAAGATATCGAAACCATCAATACTGAATTAGCCCTTTCTGATTTAGATACCTGTGAACGTGCAATGCACCGTAATCAGAAAAAAGCAAAAGGTGGCGATAAAATTGCTAAAGCAGAAATGGAAGTGTTAGAAAAATGCTTACCGCATTTAGAAAACGCAGGTATGTTACGTGCTTTAGATTTAACGGAAGAAGAAAAAGCGACTATTCGTTATTTAAGCTTCTTAACGTTAAAACCAACAATGTATATTGCAAACGTTAATGAAGATGGTTTTGAAAATAACCCTTACCTTGAAACGGTTCGCAAAATTGCCGAAGCAGAAGGCTCGGTGGTTGTTCCTGTTTGTGCCGCGATTGAAGCTGACATTGCTGAATTAGAAGATGCTGAGCGCGAAGAGTTTATGCAAGATTTAGGCATCGAAGAGCCAGGTTTAAACCGTGTTATCCGTGCGGGTTACGCATTATTGAACTTACAAACTTACTTCACTGCGGGCGTTAAAGAAGTTCGTGCATGGACGATACCAGTAGGTGCAACAGCACCACAAGCTGCAGGTAAAATCCATACTGACTTTGAGAAAGGCTTTATCCGCGCTCAAACTATCGCTTATAACGATTTTATTACTTATGGCGGCGAGCAAGGTGCAAAAGAAGCAGGTAAAATGCGTGCAGAAGGTAAAGAATATATCGTTCAAGATGGCGATGTGATGAACTTCTTGTTTAACGTATAATTCTCGTTATTACAAAAAATACGTTTTCTTAATTAAACCCCAAAAGTTGATCTCCAGCTTTTGGGGTTTTTATAATTTCGCTTTAAATAAATATTATTTCCACTGTGGTGGCATAATCTCATTAAAAATAGGAGCACAATATATTTTTCCATATTCATACATCCAGATAAAAATATTTGATGTATCAGTGGTCTCTTTACCTTGTCCCACTAAATCAGGCATAAAATCATAATAAGTATAGCCCATTAATTTTTCATTTAATTCATTAGCTTTACGCATTAATGCATAAGCATAGAGTTTCAATACTTGAGGTGACTTATTTCCCAAGCCAAATACATCGTTAGATGCATATTTAACAAATATAATTGCAAGGCTCAGTAAATATTTAGACTTATCTCGATCATTTGAATTTTCAAATCCAAAAATTTTACATATTTGCTGATAATGTTGTTCTTTGAGTGATGCAATTGCAGCATTTTCCCTTGAGATATCTATCAATGTCTCAAAAACCTTATACAATTTACTATGCTCTTCATTACTAACTAATCTGTCTTCAAACTGAATTGGATTACCAACAAAAGCAGAATAGAATTTTTCAGCGTAGTCGCCAAATTTTGATGCTAGTTTGTTAAATTTCTCATTAAGAAGAAAAATATTATAATTATCTTTAAAAATCTTAAAATCATAATTAAATATAATATTAGGATTTATTTCATTAGTATCCTGACGAGTTTTATTGATATAAAGAGAAAATGAAGCACACTGTGTATTAGCTTTTGTAATGTCAGCTAATAGCATTTTATTTAATTCTTTATAACTTGTTACTATTGTTTTGCTTCCATTTATAATGATAATATTATCATTGTCTTCATTATCCCAATTAACCCTTTCATCATTACCAATTTTATTTTCTTCATAAAAAGATTTCACTCTTTCTAATTTAAGATATTTATCATATAAAGCTCTCGATTTTTCTCGGATATTTATGTCATCATGATAAAGAGAGATTGCCATTAGATTAATAAAATCCTCATTACTTTCCAACATAAAATCACTCTTTTCTTGAACATTAAAAAAATTAGAAATTAGTTCTAAATATGAGGATAAGCAATTTTTATTTATATATTTTTCACTATTTTCAGTAAAAATCAATCTATCAAGAAAAGATTTAACAGAATTTTTAATCTCTTTATCTTTCAAATAATATTCTTTTGAAAAAATGTAATTTAGAAATGATTCAATATGGTCTGAATTCACATATTTATTATTAGAGCACATCACTTTATTGATTAATTGCTTGACGAGTTTTATTTTAATACCGGAATATTTATCATCAATACTTCTAAGAGTATGAAATATTGTTTCTCCGTCTAAATTATCAATTAATCTTTTATCCATAAAATTTTTATCTATGCATCTAAGATTAAAATTTATTTCAACACCATCAAGTTTGGCATTCGAGAAATCAGCATAATTTATATTAATTTTAGTTTTACTTAAATCACTACTTTTAAATTTCGAACCCTCCAATAATGCACCACTTAAATCAACACCGGTAAGATTAGAATTTGAAAAGTTCCTACTTGTTTTAATACCTTCATAATAATATTCATTTAAAATTTTTAAATTTGCCTTTCTAAGATCTTTATCGTGATATGTTTCTCTTTGCTCAATTTCACCTAATTTCTTAAGCAGTGAACTGTATTCAATCACTTTAGTTTTATTAAGTTCACTTCCCTTAGATTTATTATATGGATTATATTTAGTAGTTGTTGATTTTATTTCCAATATCCTTCTTGCAAAACTCAAATTTTTAAAAGAAGGATGATAATCTGCCACATCAACAGCGGCTGCAGCATCATTAGCCAGATGAGCCTTTAGATATGTGAATACTATATTCATAATAGTTGCCTATATAATTAATTATGTATCGTAAGTGACGATAACAACTATTTATGATTTCTACTTTTATAAAGCAACCACCACCCAAATGACTTAAAAAAATCCATACAAATAATCTTATAAAATAATAACCATAAAAATCTAAAAAATGAGTAATTATCATCAATATTTTAATAACAATAAAAACATTTGAATTTCTTATCAATGAGATGAATAATTAAATCGATGGTCGATTAATGACTATCTTTTTCAAATAAGGATCAGTTTTATTATGAACGATAGTTTCAATTATAATATGCGAGATAATAGCGATATAGCCCCCAATAAAAGCGATAGTTGTCAATGTAACCAAGAAATAATAACCAATCTAAATAATTATATTAATAAACATCCCGAATGTACTGTTTATCAAAATTCATTAATGAGCAGTTTAATTGCTGGCGTTTATGATAGTGATGTGACTATTGCTGATTTATTAAAACAGGGTGATTTTGGTTTAGGTACCTTTGAGCAACTTGATGGTGAACTAGTTGCTTTTGATAATAACGTTTTCCAATTGCGTTCTGATGGTAGCGCCCGTAAAGCATTAGACTCTCAAAAATCCCCTTTTGCTGTGATGACCTTTTTTAATGCTGATATTGAACATTCATTTTCTTATGGTGCCTCACAACAAGAAATACATAATACAATCAATCAGTATGTTCCTTCCGATAATCTTTTTTGTGCAATTAAAATTACGGGTGAATTTGAATTAGTTAAAACACGCACAGTACCTCGCCAAGAGCCGCCCTACTTACCAATGCTAAAAGCTATCGAAAATCAACCTGTTTTCACCTTTCACAATGAAACAGGAACTATTGCTGGTTTTCGTTCCCCACAATTTACCCAAGGAATAAATGTTGCTGGTTTTCATGAACATTATATAAATCAACAACGCCAAGGTGGTGGTCACGTTCTCGATTACTACTTAAAAAAGGGCACATTACAAATTGGTATCATTTCCCGCCTTACCATTGGGTTACCCAGTCAATCCGCTTTCCTTCAAGCTAACTTAATGCCAGACGACCTCCATCATGCAATAGAACAAGCCGAAAATTAATTCAAAAAATACTTCACTGTATTCTCAAAACAATTTTTTTATTCACTTGCAAAATCAAAGAAGGTTATATGAATACTCCTCATTGGAAATGTGGTGCAGATTTAGTCGTCAAACAATTAGAACAACATGGCATTAAACAAGTATTTGGTATTCCGGGTGCAAAGATCGATCGTATATTTGACTCTCTTGTCGATTCCAGTATTGAAACCGTGGTCGTTCGTCATGAAGCTAACGCCGCATTTATGGCAGCCGCAGTTGGACGTTTAACAGGTAAAGCGGGAGTCGCTATCGCAACATCTGGCCCAGGATGTTCTAATCTTGCAACTGGCATCGCAACAGCAACATCTGAAGGTGATCCATTAGTGGCATTGGGAGGCTCAGTAAAATCTTCAGATAGATTAAAATTGGTTCATCAAAGCATGGATACCGTTACCATGTTTAATCCTATCACTAAATTTTGTGCTGAAATTGATTCCTCAAAATCAATTTCTGAAACCATGGCTAATGCCTTTCGTCATGCGGAATCAGGAAGACCAGGCTCGGCTTTTTTAACGTTTCCAATGGATATTTTAAATAACGAAGTCAATAGCCCAATATTAGTGCCTAAATCAAAACCCAATATGGGTAGTGCAAATAATGAGGCTATCCAAGAAACCGTTAAATTACTTCTAAATGCTAAAAACCCAGTTATTTTATTAGGGCTACAAGCGAGCTACCCAGAAAATGCATTAGCATTACAAAAGCTACTTGATATTTGCCCGCTGCCGATTGTAGGTACTTATCAATCAGCAGGAACAATAGCGCAACGCCATTTTCCTTTATTTGCCGGTCGCATCGGTTTATTTAATAACCAACCCGGTGATGAGTTATTATCTCACGCTGATTTAGTGATTACCTTAGGTTATAGCCCTATCGAATATGAACCGTCATTGTGGAATCACAATAACGCCAATATTATTCATATTGATGAAATTCCGGCTGAAATCGATTTAGCTTACTGCCCTGATTTAGAATTAACCGGCAATATCAAATTAACGATTGATAGTTTAACTCAGCATTTCACTAAACGTTCTACATCACAAATTACACTCTCAAATAATACTCGTCAGGTTTTAGAAAAAATACGCCACCAAAGAGAAATCTTGCAACAAAATAATTATTTTCGTCATGGCTCTCCTATTCACCCTTTAACCATCATCCATGAGATGCAAAATATTATTGATAACGATGTCACTCTCTGTATTGATATGGGAAGTTTTCATATATGGCTCGCTCGTTATCTTTATAGTTTTAGAGCAAGACAAATGTTGATTTCTAATGGGCAGCAAACAATGGGTGTGGCATTACCTTGGGGTATTGGTGCTTCTTTTGTTCGTCCTTCTGACAAAATTATTTCTGTTTCTGGTGATGGTGGCTTTATGCAATCATCCATGGAATTAGAAACTGCGGTTCGTTTAAATACAAATATCCTACATATTATCTGGGTGGATAACGCTTATAATATGGTCGAAATGCAAGAAAAGGAAAAATATGGTCGTTATTCTGGTGTGAAATTTGGCGCAATTGATTTTAAACGTTACGCGGAATCCTTCGGAGCTAAAGGGTTTTCTGTTGAATGTGCTTCTCAATTACGTAGCGTTTTACATGAAGCAATGGCTGTTGATGGACCTGCTGTTCTTGCTATTCCTGTCGATTATAGTGATAACGCTAAATTAATGGAACATATTGATTATAATTTGATTATTTAGTGTATTCTAAACTAATTAAAAGCCCCCAATAATATTAAATACTACTGAGGGCTTTCTAATATAGCGCTACTGTTTATTTTGATTTAAATACTCAGCGACACGAGTCTCAATATTTTTACGCTCACTCTCTGATAAAGAATAAAACATAGCGACGTTATTCACATCCCTATTCAGTAATAAACCATAATAGTATGCTTCTTTAGCATCACCTTTAAACAGATATGCTTCATAGAGTTTTGAAAAAGAAGGCTCTGCAAAACTCATTTTTCCTAATCTGATATTCATATCTACTACATAATCATTATGATTTTTTAGCGCAGAAACATACATATTTACCGCAGGATCTTGACTTACGTTATCCAACCCATTGGAATACATTTTATTTAATTCAGTGTATATGCGACTATCTATACCGAATGGATAATCTAAAGACAATTGATACCACTCAATGGCTTTATCTAAGTTTTTCTCTATTAAACAAGGCGCCTCTAAATAATAGTCAGCAATTATTCTAGCGCTATTATAGGTAAATTCGTTACTACGAGGTTTTTCTGTTTCTATCCACTCTTTAAAATAGTTTGTTGCTTTATTGATATTATCTTTATCTTTGCAAATGTTTTCCATATAGTAGTTATAAAGATATTCGCTCGCTTTTTTATTTCCTAAATTATAAGCTTTTTCAGCATAGATAAAACTTTTTTGGCGATCTTCATAAGAATAAAACCTTGCTAATTCAAGTAGTTTCTTATCACTCTCTTCTTGTTTCATTAAACGATTAAGATCATTATCTCTTCCCTCACGAGTTCTTGTCACTATTTCATACAATTCTAATTCAGGGCTAGATAAATCGATACTAATACGTTTTTCATATTCTTGTGCTTTTATCGTATCTTTTTGAATGCCATCTTTACCATCTTGGTAAATTAAAGATAAATCTTTTAAGCAAATATTATTCCCCAAATCTGTACACTTATGACGCCAAGCAAAACGTTCTTTAGTAGTAATATTGGTTAAATTATCAAAGTTATAATCTTGATAAAGTCTTCCAGGCATATTTTCATCAACATATCTTTTTGTGACAATAAATTGCATCGCATCAGAAGAACCTAATTCAGCTAATTTAAAAATATCTTTATAATATTTTCTTAATTTTTCTTCATTAATCGTTTGGGCAGAGTTTTCATAAATAATATTTCTTATTGTATATTTAAACGCCAGATTGATATTTTTATTTAATAGGGGTTGAACTTGCGTTCTGACTCCTTCGTCAGACAAAGCACGTTCAACAATAAAATCAATCACTCTTGGAGAATTCATTCCATATTTAAAAAGAAGATCATAACCTTCTTTTCGCTCTTTTTTAGTGAGCGCCCCATTTTCTAAATCATCTTCTAACGCTTTAATGATATAAATAAAAACATCATTATTTATTCTATTTTTATATTTTATGATTGCAATGGCTTGGTGAAGATAAGCGGCATAAGTGTAATAACTTGCTTTTTTATATAATGAAAAAGCATATCCGTTATTTTTAATGGCATCTTGTTCTAAAAGTATATCGGCGTAATAGTGTGCGAGGCGATAATCTTGGCTAAATGTGTTAGCTTTATTTTTATTCATACTCTCTTTTAAAATATCAACAATGTGCTCTTTTGTAATATATTCTGAAATATCAAACTCAAAATAGATGTGGGCTAATGTATATTGACTCTCTTCTAATAATTTATTATCTATGATATTTTCTTGTAATAAATCAACCGCTTTTTTCAAATCTTGTACTGTTCCCTCACCATTAGCATATAGCTTAGCAAGGCTTAGTTTACTTTCTGGAGACTGTTGTATTTTATAAGCAGAGATTACTAGCTCAAAGGCTTTATTAGGATCATAAAAACAACTTTTGGAATTTGAATAAACATTAGCAACGGTCAACATCGCTTGATAAGAATCAGGATATTTTTCTAATAGTTTATCTATATATTTTTTAAGTGTTTCACTAAAGTATGGTAAATTATTGCTATTATTCTGAGTTAACTCCTCAATTTTTTTAATTAATCCATCTTGATGATCCAAATCTGCCGATAACGTTAAATAGACTTCAGCTAATAAGGCATCTTTCCTGAGAAGATCGCTCTCTTTATCGCCATTATAAATTTGATAAAGAAGATATACCGCATCCGGATAATTTGCATTTGCCGCATCAAGAAGTAGATTAATATCTTCTCTTATTAATGTATATTTTAAATACATCATTTTGGGATCTTTACTTTCAATAAAAGGCTGTATAAGAGCTTCTGTTTTTAGTGATCTCTTCGGGGAATCTGGACGATTTAAATATTGATATATAGCCTCTTTATTTCCTGTCTTAGCGAGTTTTTCTAACGCTTCAAGTGTCGCTTTTTTTTCTTCCAATGACTGATCGCCATCAATAGGTGTTAATGCATATTCTGTATTTCTACCCGCTTCATCTGACATTGGTTCAACTTTGTCTTTTTTGAAATATAAACCTAAAACAACAACAATTAATGAAAGAAATATAAGTATATTTTTTATTTTACGAGACATAATTATCCTTTTACGTTACATAATTTACTTTTAAATAATCAACCGCTATAGACCAATAATGGTGGATTTTTATTTAACCTAAGTGTTATTTTTCTATTTACATCAGTCAATCGATAACTTACCAATTCTTTATGTAGCAAACACTTTTTTATTAAAAATGCGTAAGCTGTCTATTCCCTATTTAACATATTCCGTAAATAATAAAAAAGAGATATTCTAGATTTAGGGAATATCGATTAATATCTAATTGACTACTAAATTCAAATCGTTGCCTTATTTAATCTTTAGGATAACACCATGCTACAATCATCTCATCTTTCTTCTCATGCTCGATTTATTGCTCTTCGCCTTCTCCCTAATGAGGATGTGATTATGGCATTACGACAGATTATTAAAGAACAAAATCTGAAATCAGCATTTATTGCGGGTTGTGTGGGCAGTTTAACAGATGTGGTATTACGCTTTGCAGGTCGTGAAGAAAATCGCTATCTTACGGGTAAATTTGAAATTGTTTCACTCATTGGAACATTAGATGACCAAGGTGAACATTTGCATTTAGCCGTCTCCGATGAAAATGGATTAATGTGTGGTGGACATATGATGCCTGGCTGTACAGTGCGCACAACGCTAGAACTCGTTATTGGTGAGTTAGAGCAAGTGACTTTTAGCCGTCAGCCTTGTGAACACTCTGGTTATGAGGAGCTGGTCATCACACCGCGTAAATAGCTTTTTATAAAAATTTGCTATGTATGCAAAACAATAAAACCAATAGTCACTATCCTTTGTAAAGGTTTTAAACTATGTCTACAACGCCTCTAATTTCGAGCCGTACTCTTGTGCTCATTGTTGTTTCTATTGCAATAAATATGATCGGTGGTCAAATCACCTCAATGGTCAAACTTCCTATCTTTTTAGACTCTATCGGCACACTGATTTGTGCCTTATTAGGTGGTCCATGGGTTGCATTATTTGCTGGATTATTAACTAACCTATTATGGGGATTAATTAGTGGCCCAATGGCTGCCGCATTTGCTCCTGTTGCCATGATGATAGGATTAACTGCAGGCTTATTGGCTCGTGCCGGTGGCTTTCGCTCGTTAATTCGCGTTATTGGCTCAGGCATTATTATTACTTTAGCGTTAATGATTGTCGCCGTTCCAATTCGTACTTATTTATTCGGTGGTGCCACCGGCAGTGGCGCAGATTTCTTTGTTGCTTATTTTCATGCTGTGGGTGAAGGGCTTATTGAGTCTGTTGCCATTACTGTATTAGGTGCAAATCTTGCCGATAAAATATTATCAGCGATTATTGCTTGGTTATTAGTGCGTCAATTACCACAAAGAACACAGCGCAACTTCCCTGCAATGGCTAAGGTTCGCTGATAATGCATCCCTTTACCTCATTGGCATTATGGTTTTGGCTAAGTGCTAGTGTGCTTTTTTTATCTTTAAGCTTACCACTGCTGATTATCAGCAGTGGTACTTTTATTAGCTTATTACTATGGAAAGCCTCTCGCTGGCGTTGGCGCTTTATTGCATGGTTGATGATCCCCATGGCAATAGGCTTATGGTTAGTTCATAGCGGTTGGCTTGCTTATTGGTTAACAGGTGGCATTTTAGATACCAGTAAACAAACGATGGCAATAACACTATGGTTAAGATTATTAGCAATAATAAGCGGCGCTCAATTGTGGTTGCAGTACACTTCAACTGAACAATTTATTAGAGCCTTATTTGCTAGCCGTCTACCTATGAGCCTTTCCTATTTATTAGCAGGACCTTTGTTACTTGTAGAACAATTGCGCCAGCAATTACACAATATAAGAGAAGCACAATTAGCGCGAGGAGTCCCTCTTGATGGTTCATTCTGGCAACGCCTAATAACATTGCCTGCCATTATCTTGCCACTTATTAGCCATGTATTAAGTGATTTAACTATTCGTAGTGCTGCATTAGATATGCGAGGATTCCGTATTATTGCAAAACGAACCACGCTTTCTCCTCCTGTCGATACACCATTACAAAAGATGTTACGCTATTTTATTTTACTGCTTATCTTTGTTGAAGGAGTTATTTGGCTATGGTAATAAATCTTCAACAATTTAGTTTTTCTCCTAAAGGCGACGAGCAACCTATTATTGGCCCTATTGATCTGCAATTAAAACAAGGCGAATGGCTTGTTGTTTTCGGAGGAAATGGCAGTGGAAAAAGTCTTCTAGCTCAACTACTAGCAGGTTGGCATCCCGACTTATTAACAGGCTCAGTGCAAGGTTTGGGAATTGTACAAAATATTGCGCTAGATAAAAGTCGATTAGTCTCTCTAGCCCCCGGTAGACAACTCGTTCAACAATCTCCTCAATTACAACTTTCAGGTTGTGCTTTTACCGTAGAGCAAGAGATTGCTTTTGGCCCTGAAAACTTAGGCTTAAGTGATAATGAAGTTCGATTTCGCGTAAAAGAAGCAATGATATTAACGCAATGTGACAGCCTGCGTTTTCGCCACCCTTCAACACTTTCAGGTGGAGAAGCCCAGCGTGTTGTCATTGCAAGCGCCCTTGCCATGCACCCTAAATTATTATTGCTTGATGAAGCATTTAGTCGTTTAACACCTAATGCAACACAACAATTACAGCAACGTATTAAGCGGTACGCACAAGAGCACAAATGTAGTGTGATTATATTTGAACGCAATTTATTGCCCGCAATAACACTTAGTGAACAATTTTTATTGTTAGAAGCCGGAAAAACAAAAGCAACAGGCACCTTAGAAGATATATTTCCTTTCTTATTTGCAACAATTAATGCTCCTGATGCATGGCTAGCGTTAAATTGGTTAATTGAAAACCATCATTGGAACAAAAATATTGTAAATAACGATAAAGCTTTACTTAAGGCTTTTAAGGAGTTTTATGTTACAGCTTGATAAAGTCACTTATCGTTGGGATGAAGATGTTCCACCTTGTATTTCTCAATTATCTTTAACGCTAAATCAAGGTGAATGGATAACACTCGTTGGTGATAATGGTGCGGGAAAATCAACCCTATTACGTTTAATTGCTGGATTGTTAACGCCTAATGAAGGAGAGATAAAACTCAATAATCAGTTATTATCTCAAATGAAAGCACAGCAACGCGCTCAATATATTGGTGTATTATTTCAAGAGCCTGAACGACAAATATTTCATAACACAGTAGAAAAAGAAGTCTCTTTTGGTCTGAAACAACGTAAGTTTTCTAAAGAAGAGATTAAAAAACGTTTAGATGAAACATTAATGCTTTGTGGTTTAAGTAATGTCGCTGATGTTCACCCTTTAGATTTACACGCAGGTCAACGTAGAATGGTTGCTGTCGCAAGTTTAAGTATTTTATCACCTCAAATATTATTGCTTGATGAACCGACTCGCGATTTCGATGCACATTGGCTAACTTGCTTTGAGAACTGGCTTCAGGTGCAAAAAACATTAGGTACATCTGTGCTTGCGATTAGCCATGATCTTGATTTTACAGCACGTCATTTTCAGCGAGTTATCCATTTATCTTCTGGAGAATTAATTGCTGATGGCGCACCTGAAAACGTATTAATGAGTTCAACTCTGCAATCCCTTTCAGATATCCCCGCACCGACGTTATACTCATTAAGTCAGAAATTAAAATTACCAATAAAAAACAATCCGGTAGAATGGGCTAAAATGTTAATTAAAAATAAATAGAAATCATAATATTGGCTCCTAATAATCTTAAAGCTTATTTCTATTATTATCATTTATTTTGTTGCTGGAGATACTAAAATGGAAATTATTCACACTCTATTAGACTCATTGGGTCATTTATCTCCTATTACACTGTTTTTTTCCATTACATTAATCACGGCAGGAAAATCGACTATTGGTATTTCTTCATTTTTGCCACCAGCATCTTTGATGTTGATCTTTATTTTTGGTGCCTGTTTACCTCTTTATTCACCTATCTTTCTTTGGTTAGCAACCAGCCTTGGTGCCTTATTAGGTTCAATTTTAAGCTATGAATTAGGGCGTTCAATTTATCGATTTCCTCGACTTAAAGCATGGGTTATGCGTTATCAATCAAAAATAAATCGAGTTCAACAATTATTAAAAAATAAAACGTACTATATTTTATTTATTTCTCGATTCCTTGCTGTGTTTCGTTATTTAACGCCCTTTAGTGCTGGTTTATTAAAACTACCGCTCTACGGTATTTACATTACTAGCGCTATTTCTGCATTAATTTGGTCAGCGATGTTTGTGCTGATTGCGACAGGTGTCCTTTCTATTGCTTTATAAGATCTGAAATTACCAATAAACTTTATTTATTCTCTTAACACTAAAATGGTCTATTTTTTCCCTTTCTTTATTCGGTTATTTAACGATCCGCTATTCCTTCTATTTTTTCATTTTATTTTTTTATTATCGACAAATAGGCTATTTTTTAGCTCATTTTATCGTTTCTCTAGCAAGTTATTGATATTTTCTTTTGTCTTTTATGACTATCACCATAATTATGATTAAGAATTGCATAATTACTATACTGATCACAAATTGTTATCATATTGTTTTAATTTAATCACTTCACTTCACAATTTCTTAACTCACCTGTTTTCTATAAAAGTTGTCATGTTGTATACAAGTTGCTGTGAAACATTCACCTGCGTTTTTATGTACAGGAACAACATCATGAGAATAAGAAAAACAAAGCTTGCCATCGGTATTGTTGCTGTTATTGCTGTTGTCTCATTAGCAGTAATCGGCAAAAAAGAGA
>JAEYFY010000331.1 GCA_023454395.1 Pseudomonadota bacterium | reverse complement strand
CGTGCGAGAAGACACTGAAAAAGAGGATAGAGTTCCTCCGTTGGACAGAGATGGGAATACTTTAGATGCAAAAAGAGAATCAACTTTCACGAGGATTATCAGGGCGGCACATTCGTTTCATGGCGCTTGGCTCTGCAATCGGTACAGGTTTATTTTATGGCTCTGCCGCAGCCATTGAGAAAGCGGGACCGGCTGTATTACTTGCTTACCTTATTGGTGGTGCAGCAGTATTTATGGTTATGCGTGCATTAGGTGAAATGGCAGTTCATCATCCTGTTGCAGGCTCTTTTTCACAATATGCAAGCTATTATATGGGACCTTTAGCTGGCTTCTTAACTGGCTGGAACTACGTTTTTGAAATGCTGATCGTATGTCTTGCTGACGTCACAGCATTTGGCTTTTATATGAAACTCTGGTTCCCAGATGTTGATCAGTGGATATGGGTTTTAGGAATAGTTTGCTTTATTGGTGCCTTAAACCTTTGCCATGTGAAAATATTTGGTGAAATGGAATTTTGGCTTTCTATTGTTAAAGTGACCGCCATTATCGCCATGATCATTGGTGGTGTTGTCATTATGATGTATGGTTTTGGTCAACAAACTGAACACCCTATTGGGATCTCTAACTTATGGGAGTTCGGCGGCTTTATGCCAAATGGCATAGAAGGCGTAATAGCCTCACTTGCCATTGTGATGTTTGCGTTTGGTGGGATTGAAGTCATTGGTATTACTGCCAGTGAAGCTAAAGATCCTGAAAAAACCATCCCTAAAGCTATCAATGCCGTACCGTTTCGTATCTTATTATTCTATGTACTGACAATTTTCATTCTAATGTGCATTTTCCCTTGGCAACAAATTGGTCATAACGGTAGCCCATTTGTACAGATTTTCTCAAATCTAGGGATCAATTCAGCAGCAAATATCTTAAACCTTGTGGTTATCACAGCCGCAATTTCTGCGATAAACAGTGATATCTTCGGTGCCGGTCGTATGATGTACGGTATGGCTCAAGAAGGACAAGCACCAAAATCCTTTATGAAACTCACCCGTAATGGTGTGCCTTGGATGACGGTGCTTGTGATGTCTGTCGTATTGTTACTAGGCGTAGTACTTAACTACCTTATTCCAGAGCAAATCTTTGTTTTAATCGCTTCTATTGCGACATTTGCAACAGTTTGGGTATGGTTAATGATTTTACTTTCTCAAGTTGCTATGCGCCGTAAGATGAGCGCAGATGAAGTGAAAATGCTTAAATTTCCAGTACCACTATGGCCTGTTGCACCAGCATTGACTATCGTCTTTATGGCGTTTGTTATCGCAATCTTAGGCTATTTTGAATCAACCAGAATGGCATTGGTTGTCGGTATGGTATGGGTAGCTATTTTAACTGTTGGCTATTATGTGGGAATCAAGCCGAGAATGACTCAGAAATAAATCACATTTCTGAATTAGACAATTTCTAGCTAAACAATAAAGGCTGTGGATTAATTCACAGCCTTTTTCTTTATTATAAATTATGCGATTTTCATTAAGCCAAAGCTTGTTTTAAATCCGCAATTAAATCTTCCACATCTTCAAGACCAATTGATAGTCGAATTAAACCATCACTAATTCCATGTCTTTGTCGTTCTTCTGCACTATAAGTGGCATGGGTCATTGTGGCAGGATGTTGTGCTAAAGATTCGCAGTCTCCTAAACTCACGGCTCTACTAAAAAGATCTAAACGATTGAGAAATTCTCTACCGGCTTTTATGCCTCCTTTTAGTTCAATAGCTATCATGCCACCGGGTAAGCGCATCTGGCGTTTGGCGAGTTCATATTGAGGAAAAGAAACTAGCCCAGGATAATGGATAGTTTCGACTTTGGGATTATCTTCAAGATATTGTGCGATACGCTGTGCATTTTGGCAGATCTGCTCCATCCTTATGCTCAGTGTTTTTATTCCTCGTAATATTAACGAGGCATCATGGGGAGATAAACAAGCCCCCGTCATATCCTTTAAACCTTCAACACGTATTTTATCCGCTAAGGCGTGCGTGGTAATAATTGCTCCCGCAGTGACATCCCCATGACCTGATAAATATTTGGTCATAGAATGCACAACAATATCAGCACCAAGTTTTAAAGGTTGCTGTAAATAAGGCGAGCAATAAGTACTATCGACCATCACTAAAATATGATGTTGATGCGCAATTTCTGATATTTTTGCAATATCACTCACTCGCATATTAGGATTAGCCGGAGTTTCAAAAAAAATTAATTTTGTTTTCTCTGTGATTGCTTCTTTTAGTTTTTCAAGGTTAGTTAAATCAACATGTTTTATTTTAACACCAAATTTAGCAAGTCCATGATTGAAAAACGTAAAAGTACAGCCATAAAGCGTCATATCAGCAATAAGTTCATCACCGGGCTGAAGTAACGACCAGCAACTAGACGTAATTGCCCCTATTCCTGAAGAAAAAACAACGGCACCTTCACCATGTTCTAATTGTGCTAAGCGCCTTTCTAACAATTCTAAAGTAGGGTTTGAGATCCGAGAATAAAAATGCCCTTTTTGTTTTCCTGCAAAGCAATCAGCACCATATTGTGCCGTTGGAAAAACAAAAGTGGATGTTTGAAAAACAGGAGGCACTAACGCCCCCTGAAAATCTAACGGAGAATAACCATAATGTATTGCTTGAGTATTAAAATGTTTATTACTTTGCGTCATTATATCTCCTAATTATTAATTAATTTTCTATTCTTTGGTTATTTTCCCCGATAATTTGAACTGTTCTTAGAATAATTGAAATCCCTTTAAGCGTATCAGGGTTTCTTAATAACGCAAAAGTTGAACCTAATGTATATTTTTTATCTTGATAAATAGATTCTTTCTTTGCCATATTATAAGCAGCACTTAACTCCCATACTGGAATTAATGTTTCTTCAAACGCAACAGAAAGTTTTTCAACCGTTGCATTATCCATAATATCTATTGAGTCAGAAATTAAAGATAATAAATCGACAATATTATCAAAGCGTTTTAATGCTAATAATGGTCTTGCTTTTTCTAATAAATGTTGAAGATGTAATTTATCTTCATCAGATAATAGTTGAATATCTGCTGGGCTTAAGTTATTTTCACTCATTATTGTATCCCCTATAATAATCCTCTAACGCTTGCCCAATATAAACCTCGGTTATAACTATTACGCAGTAATCCACCTAGCTTTGTTGGTGGTGTAGGAATTACGTCATGTTTATAGTCATACTGTAATGGCATACCTGCTGATAATCCCATTTGTGCGACCGCTTGCACACGACCATCATAAATCGCAGCAGGATAACCGTAGCGAAGTTCACCACAGATGTTATTTGCAATTACGCCAGCTTGGTTATGGCAACTACCGCCAGCTTTACTAATCGGTAAATCAACCGTATCACCAAGAACATACACTTGATTTAATCCATAGACTTGCAATGTTTCAGGATCAGTCGGTAACCAGCCTTCACCATTATTATGTTCACTCAAACCAGTATTACGTATTGCCTCAACGGCAGTAATCGGCGGTGTACTCATCAGGATATCGAATGGCTCTTCCTCGCCCTCTTTTGAGTAAGCTATTTTCTTATCAGGATCAACATGGCTCAACGTAAAGCCTCGCTTAGCTTTAATATCTCGCTCAGAGAATACTGCTGGAAGCACTTCACAAACCTCTTGTTGCATAAACAGACAGTTTCTTAGAAGTTGGGCAACCGTAGGATAGGTATAAACAATTTCTATATTATTTCTTACCCGACGCTGGCGAAGAAGTTCATCCAGCATCAATGTTGTCTCCATAGGAGCAATACCACATTGATGAGGTACATTAGGTGTTTCAGGGAAGCTAACCGTAATAAATACACGACCTTTTTCAATTTTGGCTAATTTATCAGCAAGAGTTCTGGCAGCTTCATATTGGTAAAAATGATTTCCCGCTTCTTTTAAGCCTTCAATTCTATGAGGGCTAGGAACGCAACCTGTTGCTAATACTAAAAAATCATAGTTATATTTTTTATTTGACTCGCAATAAATCACTTTATTATTAAAGTCAAAACGTTCTGCTTTATCGATAACAAATTCAATTTCAGGTCTTAATAAACTTCTTTCTGATCGCATTAGCTCTTCTTTTAAAAAAAGATTAAATGCAATATACATAAATGCAGGTTTATAATAATGATTAGGATTATCTGAAATAAGCGTGATTTTAATTTTATTTGAAAAGATTTCGTCATTTAATTTTTTAGCTAGGATATTAGCAAGAATAGTTCCGCCGGTACCACCACCAATAATAACTATATTTTTTGTTGGCATTTTATTTCCTATATCTAGTGATATTAGATAGACAAAAAAAGTATAGTAAAAGGCGTTAATATAACAAATAGATTAAATAGATAGATAAATTACCTACAAAATAATATTTCTAATTGATAGATGATATAATCATATTTAATTTGAATATAAAAAATTAAATATTAACTTGTGTTATAATTACTTGCTAATAAAATGTCGCAATTAAAGGATGATGGTCGGATGCATCTGTAATTAAGACTTCGGCTTTATTCAACGATAACCCACGATAAAAAATATAATCCAAAGGTTTACCAAAGGCTTTTGTACGCCAATCATTATCAAAAATAACCTCTTTGAGTCTTAACGTTCTTGCAAAACGTTTTAATACATTGACTCTTGGGCGACTCCACGCATTAAAATCACCCGCTAAAATCACAGGTCCTTTATGATTCATGATGTGAACAGATAAATTGCTCAACTGACGCTGATAAACATCAACACCAAAACTAAAATTAATCGCATGTACATTAATGACCATTAAATGATCACCCGTAATTAATGGATATACCGTGATTAATGCTGATTTGGGTAGCCGTAAAAAAGGCTCTTTCTCTCTGAGAGGACAGCAATAGATAGGATGGGAACTTGATAATGTCATCACGCCTGCTGGGTGTTGTTGAAAAGCCAAGGCGGGGACTTGGTCTGCAATTAAATGATGAGTTCCAGCAAAACGCACAAGCTCTGGTGTAGTTTGCGCTTCTTGTAACAAAAGCAAATGCGTATCTGTTGAGAGCGTTTCCAACATATTACGCCAATTGAGTCGTTGCTGTTTATAGATATTCCAAACCGCAATTTTTAGAGTGCCTTCTGTGTAAAGGGGCATTCCAATAGGTAGAGTATCCTTTCTTTCACTTAAAGGCGGGCTAGGCTCAATCCTCTCTACAGGTTGACCTGCCACAAAACGCACTGAATAATTCGGTTTTTTCGCCATTAGCAACCTCAGATAAACAGCAAGATATCTTGCTATAACTAAAGTATACCAAAGCCAAGCTTCGCTCTCACCCTTTAAAAGGACACCATTATCAACAAAAGTAATTATTTTTGTACATAATAGTTATGTTTACCTAAAATTATCCGATTAATTTATGCTCAATTCTAAATTTTAAGCAAAAAAAAACCTAAGTCGTTAGACTTAGGCTTCTTAATGTTGGCGGAACGGACGGGACTCGAACCCGCGACCCCCTGCGTGACAGGCAGGTATTCTAACCAACTGAACTACCGCTCCGCGTATTCTTTGCGCGATTAATGTTATTTAACACTAACGCTTTAATTG
>JAEYFY010000326.1 GCA_023454395.1 Pseudomonadota bacterium | reverse complement strand
ACAACTTGAAAATGACTACCATCACCATTGACGATGACTTCATCTAAAGACAGGCTGTCCATTAATACTTGTTTGATTTCATTTGTATCCATAATTGCTCAATCTCAACGTTAAAATAATAATCAGTCGTCTATCCTAATGGAATCCGCTCTACTCTTAAACCATCAAAAACCCCCTTAATGATAAAAGTATCATGAAGGGGGCTTTTTCATACCTTTACTCAAAATCTGTATTAGGCAATATTCATAATTTCATCAAGATCATAGAGTGTAATTAAGGTTTGAAAACGCTCACTGACACCTTGAATAATAAATTGACGATTTTGCTCTTCCATTTCTGCTTTTAAGTGAACAAAAAGTGCCAATCCTGTTGAATCGATATGTCCTAAGGCAGAAATATCAATGATATTAATGTCAGCTAATAATGCTTTACGTTGCTGCCAAGCAGGCAATAACGTTTCACGATCTAGCGTTCCTTGGAAATAAAGGACACCAGCCTTTTTTTCCCAATTTAACGAAGCTGACATGTTATTTTTTCTCATCCAGTGTGATTGGTGTTTTTGCACTGATTTCTAACTGTTTTGTTAAACCATCAACACCTTTAGAATTTAAAATATCTGACCACTCATTCTGTTTGGTTGTGATCATGCTGACACCTTCAGCAATCATATCATAAGCTTGCCATTCGCCTGTTTTACTGTTTTTACGCCATTGGAAATCAAGACGAACTGGCGGACGACCATTCGTATCGATAATGGTGACACGAATAGTTAGCGTTGATTTATCTGCGAAAGGTTTTGCAGGTTCTATACGGTACTCTTGACCTTCATACATTGCTAATGCCTGACCATAAACTTGGGCAAGATATGCTTCAAATGCAGTGAAATAAGCATCACGTTGCGCAGGTGTTGCATTACGATAATGAGGCCCTAACACTAATGCACCTGCATATTTAATATGCACATAAGGCAGTAATTCTTGCTGAACAATTTGACGTAAAAGTTCAGGGTTTTTACGAATTTCAGGCTGTTCATTTTTTAATTTACTAAAGGTCTTTTGCGCTGCATCTTCCATCAATGCGTAAGGATTGGTTTTATCTACTGCCATGGCAAAAGGCGTTATCACTAATAGTGCGACCATCAATAAGCGTTTAAACATATGTTCGCTTCTCCTCAAATAGGGTTTCAATAATACGATGCATTTATTACGCTAAATCTAGCTAAATATATAAGTGCATCGTATAGGAATTAATGATTAAGGTAATGCAGAGTGTTCTTCTGTTGGTTTAGTTTCAGATTTAGCTGAATCATCACCATCACCCGTTTTATAAAGGAATTGACCAATAAGATCTTCTAGCACCATTGCTGAATTGGTATTTGTGATCCGTCCTCCGTCTTTTAACAGAGTAGAATCTAATGCTTCATCATAAAAACCTAAATTCAATGCAAGGAACTGCTCACCTAATAAACCAGATGTGCGAATAGACAGTGAGCTACTTTCTGGAATATGGTCATAAATGCTCAGAATATCGAGCGCGACTTCAGGGCGATAGTTCCCTTCATCTTCTTCTTTTAAGGTGATAGAAGAAACACGACCAATCACCACACCACCAATCTTAACTGGAGAGCGCTCTTTTAGCCCACCAATATTACCAAAGCTGGCATAAACACGATAAGTTGGTTGATTACCCATTTCTTTAATATCAGCGACTTTAAGGCATAAGAAAATCACGGCAGCTAACGCAATCAGAACAAATAGACCAACCCAAACTTCAATTTTTTTACTTTGCATGACTTAGTTCCCAAACATCAGTGCTGTTAGCACAAAATCTAAACCCAATACGGCTAACGATGAATGAACAACAGTACGTGTTGTTGCTCTGCTAATCCCTTCTGATGTTGGGATTGCGTCATACCCGTTAAAGAGCGCTATCCAAGTGACGGTAATGGCAAAAACGACACTTTTAATAAAGCAATTCACTAAATCGAGTCGCCATTCAACGGCACCTTGCATAGATGCCCAGAAAAAGCCTTCATCGATCCCTTTCCAATCCACCCCCACAATTGCACCACCCCAAATACCGATGGCGACAAAAATAAGTGAAAGCAATGGCATACTAATAAGACCAGCCCAAAAGCGGGGTGCAACGACACGTCTTAAAGGATCGACTGCCATCATTTCTAAACTAGAAATTTGTTCTGTGGCTTTCATTAAGCCAATTTCAGCTGTTAAGGCGGAGCCAGCGCGACCGGCAAATAATAATGCTGTAACAACTGGGCCTAATTCTCTCAACAATGAGAGCGCGACCATCATGCCAAGACTAGCTTCAGCACTAAAGGTGGTTAAAACAAGATAGCCTTGTAATCCCAACACCATGCCAATAAATAGACCAGACACCATGATAATTAATAAGGATTGAACACCCACGTTATACAATTGCTTCAGTAAAAGAGGCCACTGTTTACGAAATTCGGGCTTACCGACTAATGCACGAAAGAGCATAATGCCCGCTCTCCCGAAGGTTGCAAAAATCGCTAATGCTCTAGTGCCAATGCGAGATAATAAATTTACCACGTACTAATTTCCTCGTCCTAATAGGTCGTCCTGATAATCTCCCGCAGGAAAACGGAAAGGTACAGGACCATCAGCAATACCATCTAAAAACTGTCTTACTTGCCTATCTGGATTATCTTGTAATTCTTGAGCACTGCCTTGAGCAATCACTTTCTGCTCCGCAACAATATAGGCGTAATCTGCGATACTTAACACTTCAGGTACATCATGGGAAACCACAACACAAGTTACACCAAGCGCATGATTTAACTCATCAATTAACTTAACAAGTACACCCATTGTGATAGGATCTTGCCCAACAAAAGGCTCATCAAACATAATCAGCTCAGGATCAAGCGCTATCGCTCTTGCTAATGCTGCCCTTCTCGCCATTCCTCCTGATAATTCAGAAGGCATTAAACTTGCCGCACCACGTAACCCCACGGCTTCAAGTTTCATCATCACCGTTGTACGGATCAAGGCTTCAGGTAAATTTGTATGCTCTCTTAGTGGAAATGCCACATTTTCAAACACATTCATATCTGTGAATAGTGCGCCAGATTGAAAAAGCATACTCATTTTCTTTCTTGCCTGATACAACGCAGAACGTGATAGCGCAGGAATATTGTCGCCATCAAACCAAATTTCACCACTATCTGGAAGGATTTGTCCTCCCATTAGGCGTAACAAGGTTGTTTTACCAATCCCTGAAGGGCCCATAATCGCAGTCACTTTTCCTCTTGGCACAACAAGATTGATCTCAGAGAAGATCTTTCTGCTACCGCGAGTGAAGTTCATATTGCGCACTTCAATTAGATTGTCAGATTGTGCGTTCATGAATAAAACATCCTCAAGCCTGTCTGCATAAACGAATTTTTACGCTATTTTGGCAGGTCATTCGC